>JBLHPP010000199.1:0-4919 GCA_047624385.1 Crocinitomicaceae bacterium | reverse complement strand
TATAGCGTTGGGCATTTGCTGCCGAGTATGGAGCTGGCAGAGTTGACCCGTGAAGTAGTCATTGTTGCGGATGAAAGCATGGCCCAGAAGAATGGCATCACTCTTGGTCGCCATCAGGTAGAGCGCACGGTAGTCATCGCACTCATGCGCCTGATGGATCGCGTCCGCATCTATTCCGTCTTCTCTACACAACTCGTGGAAATATTCTCTATAGAATGATGGAAGGTGTTGAGAAAGGAGTGGGTAGTTTACAAAATCGGAAATTCTAGCACCCTTTTTTTTAAGTAGTGGGTGGTCCTTCCTGACCCACCAAAAGGCCTCCGTTTCCAAGAGCCTAATCACCTCAAACTTCTTCTCATTCATCAAGACCGCTTCTAGCCCGATGATCAAATCTAGTTCTCCATCAGCCAAGAGCTTTATCAGACGAGCGACGTTTCCAATGGTGGTGGTGACTTTCACTTTTGGATATTCGTTGATAAACCGTATTCCTAACTTAGGCAGTAAAGTGTCCGCCACAGTCGGGTTGAGTCCCACACGGATTGAGCCGTGATCTATCGCGTCGAGTTGCGCCAATTTTGGCTTGATCGACTCCACTCCCTGTAAAATCAGTTTAAATTCCTTGTAAACTTGTTCGCCATGAGTTGTGAGAATCGTCTCTTTTCCATCACGTTGGAGCAGTGTGGCGGCATAGTAGTCTTCTAGATGCTGGATACTCCTAGTCAGCGAGGATGGGCTTATGTGAATATCACGTGCGGCCTGACGAATTCCTTTCGAGTCGACAACTGCAATAAAATGTTGGAAGTGGCGAAGCTCAATCATTGTTCTCTGTAGGACAACACAGTGATCTAAATTTAGCAACGAATAATAGTATATGTTGCTTGGTTGACAACAGTCGTCCTGCTAGATTTCACAGGTCTTAATTTATATAACACAATGAAACCAACATTACTAACATTTGAACTACTGCGAAACGCTGGAGCTAAAACCATATTCGGGGCTATTAGCACGGCCGTATTACTCAGCGGAGCTAGCTATGCGTCTGCCGCTGAAAAAGCAAAGAAGCCTAATATCTTACTCATAGTAGCTGATGACACAGCATTTGGAGACATTGGAGCTTTCGGCTCGGAGGTTCATACGCCGAATCTAAACAAAATAGCTGAGGCTGGAGTTAGATTTACCAACTTCCACGTGTCCCCAGTGTGCTCGGTCACTAGATCGATGTTGCTCACTGGAAATAACAGTATTGAAGTAGGCTTGGGTGCCTTTGACTATTCTGTCTATCCGGCGACCCGAGGTAAAAAAGGCTATGAAACTTACCTGACCGATGCTGCCGTCACTATTTCGGAGCTACTCAACGATGACGGCTATGAAGTTTACAAGTCCGGAAAATGGCACTTAGGAGGTGACAAACCCGGTAGCAAAGGCCCGCTAGGCTTTGGATTTACCAAGGAATTTGGAATCTATTCTGGTGGGTCGAACCACTGGAACAACTTAGCAATGACTCCAGACTTCCACGACCCAGAAGGCCTCACTAAAAAGAGAGTCGAAGAGTGGACGCTCAACGGGAAGCCATTTGATAGACCTTCAGGGATCTATTCTGGAGAAATCTACACGAACCACATGTTAGATTTCATCAAAGATGGAGTGAAAAAGGAAAAACCTTGGCTTGCCTACATGGCATTCACCACGGCCCATTTCCCGATTCAAGCTCCAGAGGGATTGATCATGAAGTATTACCCCAAATATTTGGAACTTGGATATGCTGGCTTGAAAAAAGCGAGATATGAGAGCCTGAAAAAGCATGGGCTCATTTCTCATGAGGCGACAGAGGCACCATTCAATAGCCTGACCAAGAAGTGGGAGAGCCTTTCTAAGAAAGACAAAGAAAAGCAGGCTAAGATCATGGCTACCTATGCAGCCATGACTGAAGATCAAGACAACAGAATTGGTCAAATCCTCGATTACCTCAAGACTTCTGGCCAGCTGGATAGTACTCTGGTGGTCTACCTAACCGACAATGGACCTGAAGGTTTAGAGCCAACAAACCCGAAGACAGGTAACCCTGAGCTAGCAAAGTGGATTGAGAATCAGTTCGACTCCTCGTTCGAGGCAATCGGTACAGCAAACTCTGAAAATGTCATAGGAACTTCCTGGGCAAATGCCGCTACTGGCGGCTTGCAGTGGTGGAAATGGTTCATCGGCGAAGGTGGAATACGAGTCCCAATGATGATCGTTCCTCCTGGTGCCTTTAGCGAAAAGCATGCGCGTGCAGGAGAGAAGTCTAATGCCGTAGTCTATGTGAAAGACATCCCGATGACCATTTTGGAATACGCAAACGTCACGCACCCGATGACTCAATACAAGGACCGCAAGATCGTGGCTCCAAGTGGAATCAGCATCAAGCCGTTCCTCGATGGTAAGTCGCAGGTAGTAAGAACTGAGAAGGACTGGTGGGCATTTGAGCTGTTTGGAAATGGCTATATCATGCAGGGAGAGCTGAAAGCGATGAAGGTGCGTACCGGCATGTTTGGTGACGGTAAATGGCACCTCTACAACGTGGTCTCAGACCCGTCAGAGTCTAAGCCTCTAGAAGGTGAAAACCCTACTAAACTAAAAGAAATGGTAGCTCTCTACGAATCTTACGTAGCGAAGAATAACATAATTGCAGTCGACGCAGACTGGAATCCATTCCAGGGCGCGAGCGAATAAGAAAGGATTCCAAATCTCTGCCTAATCTAAGTTTAGGCAGAGGTTTTAACTGTGAATACTCAGAAAAAATTCCTCTTAGCAGCCTCCATTGGGCTATTTCCTATTGCATTGAGCAACGGAGTCGTTCCGGGCCAATCCCTTTCGGCTCTCTTCGAGATCTCTGTCGATACATCTAATGAAACTCAGATTTTCCGAGTAGTGATGGGGCTCAACCTTGCTTTTTTCGCTTTCTGGCACCTTCGAGATTCGATTACTTTCAGCGAATTGCACTCAGGCAAAAATAAAAACTAATATTAACGAAGATCATCTGACAATACTGACTTTTTGTGTCATCGCTTGATTATTACTAGTAAAGTAGAGAACTCATCACTATTGATGAGGGTGATAAAATATACGCATCCATCTAACGATTTTAATAAACCCAGTAAACTATAAAAACAATGAAACCAACACTACCTACATTTGGCTTCCTGAAGAAATCAGGAGCCAAATCCATAGTCGGGGCCGTTATCGCAGTGACTGCTGTGATGTCGGCTGGAGCAGACTACGCGTCTGCCGCAGAAAAAGCCAAGAAGCCTAACATCCTCGTCATTTGGGGCGATGATGTCGGCCAATCCAACATCTCAGCCTACACAAAAGGCATGATGGGATACACCACCCCTAATATCGACCGCATCGCCAATGAAGGTCTGATCTTTACGGATTACTATGGTGAGCAGTCCTGCACAGCGGGTCGTTCATCCTACATCATGGGCCAGAGTGTGTTCCGTACCGGCCTTTCTAAGGTAGGTCTTCCGGGCGCGAAAGAGGGAATGCGTATAGAAGACATTACCATCGCTGGTGTGCTCAAGGACCAAGGCTATGCGACTGGACAGTTCGGCAAGAACCACCTCGGTGACCGTGACGAAATGCTTCCTACAAACCATGGATTCGATGAATTCTACGGAAACCTCTACCACCTCAATGCTGAGGAAGAGCCGGAAAATGTGGATTACCCACGTGACTTGAAATTACCTGACGGCCGTACTTTCCTTGAAGCATTTGGACCACGTGGTGTGATCAAGTCATCAGCTGATGGCAAGATAGAGGACACAGGACCACTGACTAAGAAGCGCATGGAGACTGTTGATGACGACACTTCAGCACGCGCGATCGACTTTATCCGTCGTTCCCACAAAGCCGGCAAGCCATTCTTCGTCTGGTGGAGCGGCACACGTATGCACTTCCGTACTCACGTGAGTGATGAGAAGAGCAAGGCCGTCAGAGAAATGTACCCAAATGCTGATGAGTATTCATGTGGCATGGTCGAACACGATTTGCACATTGGTGAATTCCTCAAGGTACTCGACGAGCTCGGTATCGCTGACAACACCATCGTCCATTATTCAACAGACAACGGTCCACACTACAACACGTGGCCTGACTCTGGTGCGACACCATTCCGTGGTGAAAAGAACACTAACTGGGAAGGTGGCTGGAGAGTCCCTAGTGCCATTCGTTGGCCTGGCGTTGTGAAACCTGGTTCTATTTCTAATGGAATCGTGCACCACATGGATTGGCTTCCTACATACGCAGCTGCTGCGGGTAACAAGACAATCAAGCAAGACCTACTCAAAGGTCACACATCTAAGGCGCTTGGTCGTACCTACAAAAACCACCTCGATGGTTATGATCTTTCTGCTCACTTAGCAGACCCACAGAAGGTGGAGAGCCCACGTAAAGAGATCTTCTACTTCTCAGATGACGGCGATCTCACAGCCCTCCGCTACGGTGACTGGAAATTGGTCTTCATGGAACAAAAGACCGTCGGTGGATTCCGTGTATGGATGGATCCATTCGTACCACTCCGTGTGCCACTTATTCTGAACCTTCGTCGCGACCCGTACGAGCGTGCTCCTATCACATCAAACACCTATTATGATTGGTTACTAGATCGTGCGTACCTTCTCGTCCCAGCTCAGGCATACGTTGGTGAATTCTTTGAGACCTTCAAGGAGTTCCCACCACGCCAGAAAGCTGCAAGCTTTGACCTCGGACAGGTAATGGAAAAGCTCTCTGAGCCGCTTTCTAAGTAATTTATTTTATCATAAAAATCATCGGGGTGCCTCAGCGAAGGGGCATCCCGATTTTTTTTAAATTATATTTTACCCAAGCTTAACCGGCTTTCGTGACTTAGCCTACCCACTAAAGGCTTAGCTCCGAAGCCCCCA
>JBLHPP010000198.1:0-4922 GCA_047624385.1 Crocinitomicaceae bacterium | reverse complement strand
GATTTTCATAAGGGCACCTCCGGCAACTAGCGTTGGCGGTGCTGGAAAGAATTTCAAGCGAGGCTAGGCGTGATGAGTGAGCGGATTTTTATCCGTGAACGAAGAATATCGCAGCCTTGCGCAGAAAGGCTTTCCGGCCCGAAGGGTGCCTATCTTCAAAAACGAGCTACGCTCGCAAATTTAAAGAATTAATAACTCACACACCGACAGCGGGAGTTGCCGGAGGTGCCCATAATAAGAATTGATGCCCTATGCTGTAAGGGATTGCAATCCATAATTTCACCTGCAAGGCACACGGCGCGGACCAATTTAGCCAGATAGAAGCCTATAATTGGAGCCCGCCCGCTAGCTCTTAACCCGCTAGTTTTTACGCGGGCGGATTGGCCCCCAATAGCTGGCTTCCTCGATCAACTGCGCTTCCTTCTTCAGAAGTTGCTCACGCAGGGTGCGTACTAGATCAAGATTTTCGGGTGCACGATCAAAGCGCTCTGAGATGTCTTGTTCGACTTGGAAAAGCAAGGGCGTGTCTTCGGAAGCTTTAAATCCATAGTTATCACCACGCTGAGAACCTATGCGTATGTGTAATTTCCACGGTCCCACACGAAGAGCCGATGGTTTATTATCACTATAAGAATAGAGAAATTCAAACGGTGCGACTGCTTGTTTCGTGCCCATGAGATACGGACTCACATCGCGCCCATCGATACTACGGTCTTTCGGTAATTCACCACCGACGATACTCACCAATGTTGGTAAGACATCCAGAGTACTCACCGGATCTTGGATCACTGTGTTAGGCTTTATCATTCCGGGCCAATAGAAAACCCCAGGAACTCGATGTCCACCTTCCCAGGTCGATCCTTTACCATCGCGAAATGGCGTGGCGTATCCGACGTGCATCCGCGCCTCGCCATACTTAGTTTTTTCCGCCTCACGGAACCTCACCCATGGTCCGTTATCTGAGGAGAAAATGATAATCGTATTCTTACTGATGCCCTCTTTCTCGAGAGCTTCCAAGACCCGACCTACTGAGTCATCAATCTCGGCCATCACATCACCTAGCAAACCTCTGCGAGAAACTCCTTTAAACTTATCGCTGGCGAACAAGCCTAGGTGTGGTTGATTGTGTGCAATATAGGCGAAGAAGGGTTTCTCTTTATTATTTTTGATAAAATCTACGGCTCCCTCGGTGTAGCGGCCCGTGAGTGACTCAGAAACCTTAATGTCTGATGGGAGATTCTTAGCTATTACCGAGTAGCCTTTGATCGGATTATTTCCGTTTGGATCACTCTTCAGCAACATTGCATTGCTATAGTCGTGAGAGACATTTGTCCCAATCCAACTGTCAAATCCATGGGCTAAAGGCAGAGCGTCGGAAGACATCTTATTTCCCTTATTCGGTGAGCCTAGATGCCACTTCCCAAACATCCCAGTCGTGTAGCCCTGTGATTGCAGAGCCTCTGCAATAGTGACTTCTTTGGTATGAATGTGTCGTGCCGCACCTGGCCCAATCACCCAAGTTCCTAAACCTGAACGCGCAGGGTATCGCCCAGTGAGTAAGGAATAGCGCGAAGCACTACAGGCTGCTGTGCCCACATAAAATTGAGTACAATTAGCACCACCATTCGCTATTTTCGAGATGTTAGGAGTCGAAATAGTAGGGTTACCATTGTGCGCGTAGTCTCCGTAGCCGCTGTCATCGACAAAGAAAACGATCACATTCGGTTTATCAGTCGCTTCACGCGCCTGCATTATAGGAACGGCAAGCAAGGATGAGGCTGCTAGCGCGATAGCGAGATGGAGTTTCATAGATGAGATAGATAACAGCACCAGCGGTAGCATCTCAAATGCTTAGGTAGCTTAATGTGTGGTGGGATTACTTCCCTTTACTGATGAGTTTGGCGAGTTCACTCGCTTTGCTCAAAATAACTGCCGTGTCACAGCCGTGAGAATAATAATTCTTCAACAGCATAGCGACCATGCTTGGAGTAAGCTTGTATGGCTGAGCTGAGAGAGCGTCACGGAGACCTTGTTTTTCATTGTCACGTAGGATCACGATGGCTTGCTCATGGAGTTCTTTGGGGATCAATTTTTCGATCTCTTCTTGAAGTTTTTTAGGAGTTGATTTTGGAAATCCGAAAGATGAAGTAGGAGCAGTGTTTTGTTGTTCTTCTGACATAGTAGTTTGGTGTAGTATGTGTTGTGGTTTATGAAATCTTAGATATCAAGGCCTGATGAGGCAATAGCTGTGTTGCCCTATATGTCAATCACCTGAAGAGTCAACAGAAACAAAAGCTGCCAACCAATAACGCATTGGCTATGACAAAATTAGCGTGAGGTCGAAGGATTTTAACTCTATTCTCCGTACCCTCTTGATTCTTGATTCTCTTCAGTCTAGAGAAACGGGCAAGGATGCTTCATCCATAGCGCGTGGAGAGCCCAGTAATACCACACAAAGCCGGCTAGGACAATTTTGGGTCTAATCGTTTGCGTGATCGCGGAATACAAGGTGCTCATTCCGGTCTCGCATGAAGCCGACTAAATATTTATCTGACAATAAAACCACCCACTGACCATCCTGATCGCGGGCCATGGCACATCCCGAGGGGAGTTTTACCTCGGGCACATCAAGTGGCCTCTTCGATTTATCAGGCTCTTTCTCGTCAAACCACTGAACCACCGACCAAGACGGGCTTTCAAGACGGGTTTCGACGTTATATTCCGAAATAAGACGCGCTTGTAATACCTCGAATTGGAGTGGGCCGACGGCGCCCAGCAACGGAACTGCCTGAGAACTACCGTTGACATGGTAAGCCTGGGCCACGCCTTCTTTCATCAACTGCGCCATTCCCGAACGGTAGCGCTTGATATTGGCAGTGTCCTTGTTGAGGACGTATGCGAAGCACTCAGGTGTGAAGCGAGGCATCTCTTTATAGACGACTTTGGGATTGCTAGTCAGGGTGTCTCCGATGAGGAAATTGTAGTTCCCAACTAGCGCTAGAATATCACCGGCGTAGGCGGTATCGAGTGTTTCACGGTCTTGACCGAATAATTTCTGAGCATTCGCGAGCCTGACCTTTTTCCCAGTGCGCTGATCGACAACCTGCATATCTCGCTCGAAAACTCCGGAAACGATTCGCACAAATACTGCTCGGTCGCGGTGTCTTGGATTCATGTTTGCCTGAATTTTGAAGACAAATCCTGAGAAGTTATTGGTATTCGGAGCGATCATTTCGCCACAGCTCACTCTGCCAGTCGGAGCTGGAGCCATTTCCAGAAAACTCTCCAGCATGTTCTGAACTCCAAAGTTGTTCATGGCACTGCCGAAATAAATCGGCATCTGCTCGCCGGCGAGAACCCGCTCTATATTTAGAGGTTCGGTCAGGCCGTCGAGCATTTCGACTTCCTGGGTCACGGTCTCGTAGAGTTCATCATCTAATGCCTCGCGGACTTTCTCATCCTCGATGCCGGCGACTTCGAGAGGAGCTTTGAATGCGCCGTGGGCGGTTCTCTCAAAAAGATTTACCTCACCCTTTTTTCGATCGTAGACTCCACGAAATCGCGGTCCGTCACCGAGCGGCCAGTTGACTGGAGCTGGAGCTAATTTAAGCACGTTTTCCAACTCGTCGATCAACTCCAGAGGCGGACGCGAAGGTCTATCCATTTTATTGATAAACACGAAAATAGGCACACCTCTGCGACGACAAACGTCGAACAATTTCAACGTCTGAGCCTCGATCCCCTTACCCGCATCGATAACCATCACAGCGGCATCGACAGCGGAAAGAACCCTGTAAGTGTCTTCTGAAAAGTCATGGTGCCCCGGAGTATCGAGCAGATTGACGCAGTAATCTTTGTATTCAAATTGGAGCACAGTCGAGGAAACCGAAATCCCTCGTTCTTTCTCCATCGTCATCCAGTCACTGGAGGTGGACTGCTGTTCTCTTTTTGAAGTGACACTGCCAGCCAAGCCGATCGCGCCACCGTAGAGCAGCAGCTTTTCGGTGAGGGTCGTTTTCCCCGCATCAGGGTGGGATATGATAGCGAAGGTTCGGCGACGTGAAATTTCGCGGGTGGCGACGGCAGGAACCGTGCTTGTGGAAGCTGAAGTAGTCAAAGCAAGAAAACGGGTAGCTTGAAGCAGAGCAATTAGCAACCCTTCCTCTCGATCACCTCTAAAATTCAGTAAATTCAGAGTATAGACAACTCATGAGAGAGCTCTATTGGTGTAATCGATTACACATGATAGAGTAATGGCACTTAGTTAAGGGGCTTGGGCGTCAATCGATGCGCTGGTAGATTTAGACTTCTTGAGGGGGGGGCGGGATTTTAGCTTTTCCCCTTGCCAGACCATTGCGCACTCGTCATTTTCGGGCTATCTTTCCTCGCACTCCCCATGTCCTCGGCGTAACACGATGCTCTCAGGCACCTCACTCAAAAAAGTAAATTCCTAGCAACCATGAATAACCACCAGAGATTTCCCTTCCTCATTGCTCTCTTTGGTGCGCTTAGTTTATTGCCTGCAGTCTCAGAAGCGAGAGACGAGGTTTCCTTTAACCTCGATGTCAGACCGATACTTTCTGATCGCTGCTTCGCCTGCCACGGTTTCGATGGAAATCATCGCGAAGGCAACCTTCGGCTAGATCAGTCCGATGGCAAGGAAGGCGCGTACCGCACACACAAAGGATCTACAGCCCTCGTGCCTAAATCACTTGAAAAGAGCGAGCTATGGCAGAGAATCATTAGCACCGATGAGGACGATGTGATGCCGCCGGCTGATTCGCATAAAAAAGTACTTTCCCCAAGTGAGCAAGAGATCATCAAACGCTGGATTCTGCAGGGGGCTAAATACGAGAATTTCTGGGCGTTCGTACCTCCGCAAACACCGGAGACTCCCGAGGTGGAGAAAGCTGACTGGAGTG
>JBLHPP010000197.1:0-4996 GCA_047624385.1 Crocinitomicaceae bacterium | reverse complement strand
ATGAATAAAATACGTGAGCCACGCCAATGGAGCCGCAGAACCAAACAACGATCATCGGCGAGTCCAACTGAACTTCCGGCGACGTAAATAACCTCTAGCCAACTCTCATCCGTAAGTGGTAACCGCTTGCCTATTTGAGTTTCAGACAACTGGACTCCAGCTGCCTGAAGGAGCCCTATGGCATTTTTAAAGCTCTTACTCATAGCGCTACGCTCAGGGATGACGCATTGCTTCAGCTGGGTCAGCTCTAAAAATTGTTCTACTCCGCCACAATGTTGGGTATCGGCATGACTTAGAATCAGGCTATCTACCCTGGCTCCATTTTTGCTCAAACTAGGAAAAACCTCGCGCTGAAACTCTCTAGCGCTACCCACATCTAACATCACTCCTCCACCTATCCCTAAATAAACAGCTGCGGCTCCATCTGAAAGAGCATAGATCACAACTCGCTCTCCCTTTTGCCATGGTCGGTCTATCACATGGCCACCTGGGATAACAGCGGCATGACTAACAATAGACTTAGCGCTTTGCGCTAGCTGGCCGTTCAATTGATTCGATCCCACTCCTAGTGGCGACCATATAGTTCCCAGCACTAATGAAGCTCCCGAGCTGATCAGGATTAAGTAGAGAAGTAAGACCAATGGAAGGCTTACAAATATGGAAATCGGAGCTAGCAGGCGGAAATACATCCATGTCAAAGGAGAAGAACCGCACCAAGCGCAGCTAGCCACCACCAAGGCGCCCTGAACCTTTCTCCTCATTCGTAAACTCCACTCCTGCCAGCGCGAGTATAGACTGCGCGGTAAAAATGGATCCACATAGCTAAACCAATGGAAGCATTTCGTCACGATTCCGCCCAGCAAAGCGATCGCCACCAACACCCCGAAGGATAACTGGAAGCCTGGCTGGAAAAGCATGTGACCATCCCAAAGCAATGCCACGATAGCCCCAGCAGCCACGCTGTTAGCCAATACAATTCTCCGTTGCACCAGCCAGGCACTCAACAACACAGCCCCCATCACGGCAGCACGCATGGCGGGTGGTCGCATTCCGGTAACCAAAGCATAGAAGAACATCACAGCAATCACACAAGGTACCCATATTCTCCGCCCACAGCCAAATGCTTTGAGTAAAACGGCCACCATGCTACCGACCATCATCACATGGAGACCACTCACAGCAAACACATGAATCGCCCCGCTATGGCGGAAATTCGCAAGTAATTCAGCACTATTTTCTGGGCGTTCACCTAGAGTCATGGCTCGGATAATCTTGGCTTCGTCACCCTCTGGGTCCAGTCCCAGTGTCAGTCTTTGGCTCAGCCATCCACGTACCGAATGTGCTGATCTTTGCACCATGAAACTAGAGGAAGTTTCGTGTAATACTTCACATTCACGTGTGATCAGCACCCCAGCTACCCCTTTCCGATGAAGCCATTGGCTTTTATTAAAGACCTGAGGGTTTAGTGGAATGTTTGGCTCTACAAGCCGACCGCTGAGTCTCAAGCGCTGCCCCAGTTTCCAATCAGCCTCGTACTCTGGCAACCATATCTGTAACTTCACTCTGGGCTCTTCGACTGACAGGCCTATCGCCTGTCCTCGTTTCACTTCTGAAGCCAGCCAGACATCACCACTCCACCAGCTACCGTACTTCTGGGCCATCGCCTCCTGTTTACTCAGCTGAATTGAATGATGAAACCCAGCAACACACCCAAACAAAATACACAACAGAAAAACTCCTCTACGACTCCACAGGCCCAGCGACACGGCCCCTAAAAATAACAATGCCGACCACCATGAAGGTTGGTCAGCATAAAGCACTGCAGCGATAACAGCTATTGAAGGCGCGGCCAGCGGGCATCTGGCGAGCTGATTTTCAAGCCAACGAAGGCCTTTCATTTTAGAGCGCTCCCAGCTCTCTCAATTGGTGAGTGGCGTTTGCAGAGTGCCGTGACTCCGGGAAAGTTGCACACACTTGTTGAAGAATTTGCACTGCAGCATCCCGGTTATCCATATTCTCTAACTGTACTTCTGAAATACGAAACATGAAAAAAGCCGCATCATCCACCTCCCATTCACATCCACTTAAAGCCTCAACCAACATAGCCAAAGCTCCTTCGGCATCTTCTAATTGGACCATCTGGATTTTAGCCATGTCAGCCCAAGCCAAACGGTTTTGAGAATCCTCAGTCACCACCTGACGCAGGGACTCGACAGCCCCCACATAATCTCCCTGAGCCTGTAGAGACCTGGCTTCACGCATTGCATCATCATTCTCAGCCGCACCACCCGGATCACTAAACATCAATCGAGCTATCCCATCAGAGATAGCTGGAAGCACAAAGATCAGGAACAATAACCCTGCGTAGAGACCTGCTAGGACTGTGACTGCTAGACGAAAGAAAATATCCTCGTCTGACGAAGTCTCGTAGACGTATTTCACAAGAAATGCGATCCCAACGCCAACAGTTCCGAGTATTATAGGTTTAACCATAGATGAATTTTACGAATATAGAATTAAGGTTTTAACACTCATTAAGATAAGGTTGCAAGCACCAAGACCCAACAAATACAATTGCGCACATTCGTGACACACCACTGGCTATTGTAGCGACTAACTTTCGAACAATTGATCTCGCTCGGATTCACTAATCACTCGCCACTCACCAAGCTTAAGATCCGCAGCCTCAAAGTTACCAATTTTCTGCCTGATCAAGCGTAAAGTAGGAAAACCCACTTTTGCTGTCATCCGCCTCACTTGACGATTTTTACCTTCAGTAAGCTCCATGCTCAACCATGCCGAACGCTCGGCCTGTACCGGGTCTACTGGAGGGACACGCTCTAATACTTTAGGTGTCTCCTTAAGCAGGCTAGCGCGGCATTTCTTGGTTCTATGACCACGGATTTCAATACCACCAGATCTAAGCATTTCGATGACCGAATGCTTAGGAATGCCATCCACCTGGACTAGGTAGGTTCGTCTGTGTCCATGCTTTGGGTGAATGAGAGATTCTTCGAAGCCCTTTTCATCAGTGAGCAGAAGTAGACCTTCAGAATCCAAGTCTAAACGACCAACAGGCATGGTCTCAGGAGGAAGGCCCAGCTCAGTTAGTGTCTTTTGCTCAGGGTAGTCTGGATTCTTGTTAAATTGGCTTAGTACGCCGTATGGTTTGTTGAGTATAATAATCATTATTTCACTTTTTAGTGCTTAAGGTCGGGCATATTCAATACGTGACAGATGTGCTCAGCGGTCATCTCACCCATCGTTGTAATGTGTCTAAATTTGTCTATCTTATGCATGGCATCTAACTCCTGACCCAGCAACTTCACATGCGCATCTGGGCAAATATCAGAACGCTTCATGATCTTCAAAATTGCTGATAGCCGTCGTTGCTCAGAAGCCGCTCGGCGCGCCATCTGCGAGCGTTCTTCCTCAGCGTACTGACTGATCGTTTTTCGATTAAGAGAATCAAAACTCAGCTTCGTAATCTTGCGGTTTGATCGAAAATTATACGAAAGATAGATGCGTCCTTGGCCCTCGTATGATTGTTGATCGAAATCGATAGGCCGCACCCGGTATTGAACCTCTTCGAAGTCCGGTGTAATATCTACCACGTAGTTGACCGAGCGCATATCACCTAAAAGGCGAATGAAGCATCGCTCGTTGAACTTAGTAAATTCTTTCGCGATCCGCACCTTATTGAGCTCTGGGTTATCTAGATACTCGCGCAAGAAGGCATCACCGGGTACCCCAGCGATGTGGTCCTCGATCAGAGTATTCCCATTCACCAGATAGTTTATTCTATTAGGAGACAAAATATGCTCCAGCTCTAGTCCAAAAACCCTAGAGGCATCAGCGATTTTAACATAAAAGTAGTCCGAGTTATCGTTGAACTGGTTGATAATCTTGATCCGGAAAGGACGCGAGTTGCCAAACTCCCCAAAGTCAATTCGATCGACCGTAAGGTGCTGGTGCAATGGTGTGTCACTACCAATTTTCAAAGCTGTATAAATACTAATCAGTTCTTCGCAAAGCTTCTTTTGCTCCTCAGGAGGATACATCACAGTGAGCCAAAGCGTCTCATGACCAGTGGGATCTTCGTATGGCATCGCGCCAACAAAACGTAAAAGATCATCATAAACCTGAGGGATATTGGAATGACGCCCAAAGTGGTAAAGATATTGGTGCAAGGAATTGCCTACAGGGTATTGCTGCTTTCTACGTGAAATCATTGCTAGATCAAAATGACCATAGTTCCGGTGACTAGCAAGCTACTATTGGTTCTTGCTTCTCTATTCCACATTCTTAATTCTCACCCCCATCCATGATCACCACCTTCACACGCGTTGCCACAGATGACTTAGACGCTCTCATCGATGATGAAGAACTCGTACTCAGCCTCGTCAACGACCTCGGATTCGATGGACAACTAGTCAAACAACTTGCTGGGAATGCTGAAGCAGCCAATCCAGAAGCTTTGTTCCAAACTTTAGAAGGCCGCTGGAATGGCCAAGGGCAAGTGTTCTCGATCGAAGATCAAATCGAACTTCTCGAGCACATTGTCAGCCAGAGCCACGAGGGTAATAACCCACTTGGACAACTCTCCAAAGCAGGAAGAGCCACCAATATTCACAACGACCACGGCCCCATCCGCGTGCTCTTTCCATCGCAAATCGATGAAATCAACGATTCCCTCACCTCCCTCCCAGTCGAGGTTCTCCAAGGAAAAGCTGATCTTGAGCGCATCAACTCGGCAGCCGTGCTCCCTCATAAAGAATGGACCCAGCAGGAAATCATCAGCGCCCCACTCTGGCAAATCTACGATGGCCTCTGCACCTTCTTCCAAAACGCCACCGACGCCGATGAATACATCCTCATGGCACGGCACGAAGGGTGAAGTTACCCAGCGCGTTGCACTGGTCTGTAGTAGATTTCCCTTCTAGAGAATCCAGTTGCTATCCATTCTCTTACCTAACTCCAAAGGGCGCTGAGGCAA
>JBLHPP010000196.1:0-5038 GCA_047624385.1 Crocinitomicaceae bacterium | reverse complement strand
AGTGCTCCAGTTTTGAGGCATTTCCATGCAGATTCTCGACTTTCTTCCAAATGAAATCCATCTCTCCCACATTCCCAAAAATCTCACGACTGAGCCGGAGGTAGGTGTCATCTTCGTTACCTCGCCCACTGGCTAGCTGGGCGACAAATTCACCCATTCCATTCATTGGGAGCTCTCCAACAATTTCAAACCAACGGTCGTTGCGGTCATCTAGCAACGCTTTGAGTAGGGGTTTGAGGATGTTGAGGCTTAGCTCGCGCTCACCACGATTAAAATAGAAATGAGATAGTTCCTCGATTTTACTAGATTGCTCAGCGAGTAGTCCGAGATCAGTATCCAGCTCGCGTTCAATTTCTTCAGTCATCCAATCGTCAAACTCTTCGGCCTGCGTGACTGGGTTTGGAGTACCAAACAATTTAAATTCCTCCTCAGGGTATCCCTGAGCGCTAAAGTAGGCAAGCGCCTGCGCTTCATTGTAACGCTTGAGTAACTTTTCACCGACCGCGCGATCTCCCATAAGAAGTGCCACACGCGTGATGTACTCGAGATCTCCCTTTTCATCAACCTCACCATCAACTTGGGTTGCCAATTCCGCTATCACTTCGTGGATATCGGCCGGATCGTTTTGCAAGTGGAGACGTTTTAGTAAGTTGAGGATAATTGTATGATTAGTGTCTGAGCTAAGGCTTTTGTAGTATTCTAGTAATGGTATTGGATTGCCGTCTAATACAGAAAATGTCGCGAGGGCTTGGCTGCTCTTAGTTTTTTTTGCCAAGATATTTGCAGCCTTAAGTTCACCATTTGTTCTAAGCTGAGCGAGTAGCCATTTTTGAGCATCCTTGTCCGGGAGAAGTTTTCTTGTAGCCTCGATTTCCAGGTCCAACTTGCCTGCACATTTGAGCACATGCGCTAAGGCTCGGTAATTAGCTGCATTTTTTGGTGCTATGCGAAGTAGATGAATAGCTTCATCAATGTCACTATCCATGAGAGCTTGCTTGGCTGCGAGTACTGCCACATCAGCCATCTGCCTACTTTTACTCAACTGTTCACGGATTTTAGCATTTTCCTCCCTGTGTAGTAGGAATAGCGCTTGCTTGTAGGCTTTGATTTTTACTAATTCCTCAAGAGCTCGAAATTTTTCTGTCGACGACACTGTGGCGCGATAACGGTCAATCGCATCGATCACTTTCTTGTCAGTTGAAGGGAGAACTCCAGCCTCGATATTGCGAACCAAGATTTCAGCACGCATCACTTGTTCTGGGTCGTTTGAGTCTGCTACTGATTTAAGCTGAGCTAAACTCTCCTCACCTAGTTGCCATAATTGTTGACTAGCGAGCTCCCGCGCTTTGTACTCATCAGATCCAAGTTGAACAATAAGCTCATCGATAGGTTTAGGCTTATCACTAGCAATAATAGTGCCGGCTAGTGTGGAGCACGCGAGTCCAAGTGTGATGACGGTGAAAAGCTTCATAAATGGGATACTCTAATATGTAGCGCATGCGGCTCGATGACACAAACTACAAAGTGAGTTTGGGACATAAAAAAACCACCCTGGGTCACAGGATGGTTTATTATATTCTTTAAAAGGACTAGAATTACTCTTCAGTTTTCTTGGCTGCCTTTTTAGCTGCAGTTTTCTTAGTGGCTGCTTTTTTAGCAGGCGCCTTCTTTGCTGCAACCTTCTTGGCTGGAGCTTTCTTTGCCGCAACCTTCTTTGCTGGAGCTTTTTCAGCTGCAACCTTCTTTGCCGGAGCTTTCTTGGCTGGAGCCTTCTTGGCGACAGGCTTCTTAGCAGTAGTTTTTTTCGCTACAGATGCTGTAGGAGTGGCTGCTGCTGCTACTTTTTTACGGCGAAGGTATTCTCTACGACGACGGCGCTTAACGTTCTTGTTACTTTGTTGTCCCATAATATTGTGACGTATAAATAGTCTTTATTTACCTACTCTATCAAGCTGAAAATACACCTAATACCACTTAGCGTTTGAAAAGATGCCGATTCGGGAGCTATTTCTTTAGAAATCAAGGCTCCTCGAAGGAGTGGTGCGAGCATTATCGCCGTGGAGGAATGCTAATTTCTAAAGAAACCTCCCAGCACTTCACCTCTTCTGCGAAGGACACTTTTCTAGAGCTCTAAAAAACGGTAGCAGTCTATTTTGAAGCAGTAAGTCGTGTAATGTCTTTGCTCGGGTGTTGACCAGAGGCTGGCTAGCGTTTAGCTCTTGCATCGCTAATTCTTTCATTAGGATTTACGCGCATTCGTAAATAGCACTTAACTCACTAAATATTAGTAACATCATGGCTGGAATCATTGTAAAACCCCGCGCACGTATCTTTCATGGCCACGACTGGGTCTACGCATCTGAAATCCAAAAGACTTTTGGTGATCCGCAGCCTGGCGACGTTATTTCGCTCAAGGATTTCCGCGATCGGCCACTAGGCTGCGCTATTTACAATCCCGATTCACAGATTGTTGCCCGCCGTATTTCCCGTCGCAAGCAAAAGCTTGAACTCGAATTCTTCGAGCGTCGTATCCAGCAAGCCATTGATGTGCGAGAGCGCGCTGAAGGAGTAGATATCGAACTTTGTCGTGTGATTTGGAGTGAATCAGATGCCCTTCCGGGTGTTATTGTCGACCGCTATGGTGACCACCTTGTGCTGCAGACGCTGACATTGGCTATGCACCAGCGTAAAGATCTCATCATTGAAGCTCTACTGAACTCACTTAAACCAAAGACCATTATTCTTCGTAACGATTCACCGATGCTCAAAGCTGAAGGCATTGAGCCAGAAATAGCTCTTGTCCACGGTGAGAATCCTGGTCCGTTCACCGTAGAAGCAAATGGAGTAATTTTTGAAGTGGATCTACTGGATGGCCAGAAAACCGGGCTCTACCTGGACCAACTAGATGCGCACGCAGTTATTGCGAAGATGGCTAAAGGTAAAAGAGTGTTGGATGTTTTCTGTAATCAAGGTGGTTTCGCTCTCGCCTGCGCCAAGGCTGGCGCAGAGAGTGTCACAGCTGTGGATTCATCAGAAAGTGCCATCGCGGCCACTAACCGCAATGCAGAACTCAATGGAGTCGAGATCAATGCGATCAAACACAACGCCTTTGATTTCCTCAAACATTGCGAAGATAAATACGACCTCATCATTCTCGACCCACCTTCGTTCACCCGTAATAAAAAGACTCTGAAGGATGCTATGCGCGGTTATAAAGAGATTCACCTTCGAGGACTCAAAATACTCGAGCGCAATGGCATCCTTTCTACCTATTGCTGTTCTCACCACGCGACACGTGAGCTCTTCTTGGAAAATGTGGTACAAGCATCTGTAGATGCAAAGTGCACGCTACGCCTCATTAAGAGCCATGGTCAGCGCCTCGACCATCCAATCCTTCCCGGTATCCCAGAAACCGAATACCTCAAAGGCTTCACCTTCGAACTAGCACCTAGTCGCTAGCGCTCTAATTCCTAATTCCACCATGCCTGCCGACTACCACACGCACACTCCCCTCTGCATGCATGCTGCGGGTGAGCCTGAAGCCTTTATCGATGCTGCGATTGCGGCGGGTATTAGCGAGTATGGGATCTCTGATCATGCGCCTGTTGGAAAAGAATTTTTTGACGACTGGCGGATGCTTGATTCTCAATTGCCTGAGTATTTCACTTGGGTGGAAATAGCCAAGACGCATGCTGGCGATAGACTTCCTATTCGCGTAGGGATGGAATGCGATTGGTTGCCGAGCTGTGAGACCTGGATTTCAGACTTTCGTAAACGTTACGATTGGGATTACCTGATCGGATCAGTCCACTATATCAATGACGGCGAAGCCTGGGATTTTGATAATCCTAAGTGGGTTGGGTCAAAATGGGCCGAGTCGGATGTCGAGCAAGTTTGGGAAAAGTACTGGCAAAGTTACATCGACATGGCCGACAGCGGTTTATTTGATGTGCTGGGCCACCCTGACTTAATTAAGAAATTTGGCTTCAAGCCTAAGGGCGACCTCAGTAGATTCTATGAACCAGTGATCGACGCCATCTCAGCCTCGGGCTCAATCATCGAGCTCAATACTTCTGGCTGGCATAAGCCATGTGCCGAACAATACCCGCACAGCGATTTCCTTGAACTCGCTCGTGATGGCGGCATTGACCTCATTATCTCTTCAGACGCACACCAACCAAGTGATGTCGCTAGAGATTTTGGCAAAGCAATAGCAGTCGCCAAAGCAGCTGGCTACGTCGAGACCACCTTGATCAATCAAGGACAAAGAAGCTACGAAGCTTTGTAGCCTTATCGAATTCATCAGCGTGACGCTTCTCGCGCGAAATGAGATTGTAAGCTCTCAAGAATACGTTAGATTCCACTCACTTTTCATATAGATAAAAGGTTGCTGCTAACGGTGTGATAATTCTTCAATCACCTATCAAAATTTATTTGAATTTGTGTGAACCCCAACGGTTGGGATTCACGTCGAAGACCATTCAAAGCCTCAGTATCATCAATGACTCCAATAGATTATAGGGAAATGGCACTTACTTAAGGGGCTGGGTCGTCAATCGCCGCGCTTGAAGATTTATACTTCTTGAGGTCTAATTTATTGAGTAGCAAGTACTCAGTAGCTAGCATCTTGATAGATGGAACGAATAGTTAGCACGATGAAGCAAAATGATGCGTCTCAAAGAAATTAACATCGAGGAAGAGTTTATTGAGAAACTAAAAGGTCTCGGCTACACTCATTGCCGAAATCTACGTGATTAGAATAGCCAAGAGACCAATCAACAAACTCAACGAAGTTAAAATCTCAGCGGTGATTACGATAAGACAGATCGAAGTGCCCACCAATTTTCTCCGAGATAAGAGGAATACTTAAGGGCACCTCCCATTGGCGCAACCTAAGCACTTAAGGTGACTTATCCTTCTCTGGGCTAAAGTCTTACGTTTTATTCGAACTTCATGTGACAACTCCCTCAGTCGGTATGGATACGCAATATTCATGGAGTCGAGTTGTGATAAACATGAAAGCATCCAGTCCATGAAC
>JBLHPP010000195.1:0-5045 GCA_047624385.1 Crocinitomicaceae bacterium | reverse complement strand
TGATTTAGTAACTAGATGAATGCCTAAAGGGCACCTCCGGCAACTAGCGTTGGTGGTGCTGGAAAGAATTTCAAGCGGGGCTTGGCGTGATGAGTGAGCGGATTTTTATCCGTGAACGAAGAATAACGCAGCCTTGCGCAGAAAGGCTTTCCAGCCCGAAGGGGGCCTATCTTCAAAAACGAGCTAAGCTCGCAAATTTAAAGAATTAATAACTCACACACCGACAGCGGGAGTTGCCGGAGGTGCCCTAAAGGGGCTATTACTAGGTATTTCGAACAACTAGAGCAGCTCGTTGGCTGACGAGCTTGCTGGTGGAGCCCACCAGCCAAAGTTGTGGAGTCTGATTAATTTCCACGATGTCACATTTGTCTCTAAAGATCATCTCATTTTGACTAATGATTTGATATTTTTAGATAACTTACACTTCCGCTTACTGGAAGAATAAGACGCTGGAAGCTGGTGGTTTGGTGACAACTTAAACCTTGATGTCGATCATAGCTGAGCGCTTAAGGCCCTTGAGCCATCGCTTATAACGAGCGGATGACTTTTCTCGTTCCACGTTACGGCGTAAGAGTTTACGGACTTGTGGATCGGACATGTTAGGGGCTGGCCCTAAAACTTTCTTGTTCACTACAATGATGTGGTATCCTCCAGCGTCTTCGAGCGGCCCAATCACTGTGCCAGTAGGCTCTTCAAAGATCATCGTGGCAATGACGGGGGAAAGGTCGATGCGGTCAATATCTTCTTGGAGTCCACCGTCTTCTGCCCATGCGTCTTTTGAATGTTCCTTAGCGAGAGGTGCAAAGTCGTCCCCATTTTTGAGTTTAGCTACGATATCTTCGGTGAGTTCGAGTTGAGAATCTGCGGTAGCGAGAAGGTTATCTTCATCGACCTTTGGGATATAGATTTTTTCGAAGTCGCACTTATCTTTTGCCGTGTCACGGAGTTCAGGTTTGATCTTAGCGTATTCCTTACGCATCTCTTCTGGTGTGGCTGGAGGAGTATCAGAGAATTGCTGGGAACGCATGGCTTGGACAATCAACTGGCGGTGGATGAGCTCACGGTACTTCTTGAAGGAAAGCCCTTTTGATTGAAGTTCTTCGCGGAAAAGTCCGACATTGTTGTTGTAGTCAGCTCGGATTTTCCTGCGGATCTCAGAGTCGACAATATGCTCGGGAATTTGGGCTCCAATGGATTTGAATTCGTGCAGAACAAGTTCACGCTCAACCAATTCATCAATAATCTTAGTTTGCGCCTTTTTTAGTTCTTTGAAGTAGCTAGGAGTCTTTCTTGGATATTTGGTGGAGAGGTAGGCGCGAAGTGGGGCGAGAGCAAAGGCCACTTCATTTTTTGTAACGACACGGCCGTTGACTTTAGCTGCAATGCCGTTGAGTTCAACTGCTGCTGTAGCTGAGAGAGTGAGGCCAATACCTATGGCGAGGTTGAGTAGAAATTTCATAAGCGATGGTGGCTTGTTTGAGTTGGTTTAACGTGAATTCAGGAGTAAGGAAAGATCAATTAGTCTAACTTGACATAAGAATCGGGTGACAGAGCTGTGATCCCGATATTTTAAATTGAGTTCAACAGTTGGATAGCTTCAGTGAGCTTTTTTGCAGGGCTACCCTCTTTGAGTCGAGGGAACCGAGAATTATCTAGCGTTATATAGTTACCATTCCTTGTGAGCATGAGTCGCTGCCCTTGGAGTTCGATGCTTGAGATCATGGCTTTGGCGGCAGCCAATTTGAGGGTTGTGGCCTGAAGTAGGAATTTGACGGAAATTGGGTGGCGACCAAATTGGTCTTTCCAGTCGTCGGCGATCCTTCTGAGTTCTTTTTCAGAGACTGTTTCAGCGAGTTGTTTGTAGGCGCGGATGCGCATGCTCGGCTCAGCCATGTAGGCTGCTGGGATGTAAGCTGGGAGGTTGGTGTCTTGGTCGGAATGCGAGAACTCAGTTTCGTTGAATGTGAGAAAGTCTGCTCGTAGGGTGACGTCGATGCGGGCGTGAACATGGTTGCCGCGTAGCCGATCGATCGATTGGCGTAAGAGTTGGCAATATAGATCAAAGCCGACCGCGGCGATGTGGCCAGATTGCTTGGTGCCTAATAGATTACCTGCGCCACGTATCTCGAGGTCGCGCATCGCAATTTTAAAACCGGAGCCGAGAGCTGTGTATTGTTTAATGGCATTGATGCGCTTCCGCGCGTCGCCGGTGACCATTTGCGGGGGGAGCAGGAGAATGGCGTAGGCTTTTTCGCCAGCTCTGCCAACTCTGCCACGTAGCTGATACAAATCCGAGAGACCGAAGCGATCGGCTCGGTCGATCAGAATGGTGTTGGCATTAGGTATGTCGATACCGGACTCGATGATGGTGGTGGCTAGCAGAACGTCAGAGTCACCATTGACGAAGTCGCGCATCACGACCTCGAGTTCTTCTTTTGGCATTTGGCCGTGGCCAATTGAAATTCTTGCGTTAGGTACGAGATCGAGCAATTTTTTCTTCATCAGATCGATGGTTTGAACTCGGTTGTGGAGGAAGAAGACTTGACCGCCGCGCTTGAGTTCGCGCTGGATAGCATCGCGGATGATGCGTTCATCGTAGGCGCAGATAGAGGTCTGAACCGGAACTTTGTTGGGTGGTGCCGTGTCGATAGTTGACATATCTCGCGCACCCATCAGGGAAAGATAAAGAGTGCGGGGGATCGGAGTAGCTGAGAGTGTGAGCATGTCCACCCCACGCATGCGTTCTTTAAATTTCTCCTTATGGCGCACGCCAAAGCGTTGTTCTTCATCGACGATGGCGACTCCGAGGTTTTTGAATTCGATATCGTCTGAAACGAGCCGGTGGGTACCGATGACAATGTCGACTGAGCCATCTGCGAGACCTTCCAGGGTCGAGCGGATTTCGGTAGGGGTACGGAATCGATTGAGCAACTCGATTCGTATCGGATAGTCTGACATGCGTTCGCGGAAGGTACGCCAATGTTGCTCAGCGAGTACTGTGGTCGGCGCCATCATACAGGCTTGTTTTCCTCCTGTGACTGCTTTGAATGCTGCGCGGATGGCAACTTCTGTTTTGCCAAATCCGACGTCGCCGCAGATCAGGCGATCCATCGGCTTGCCAGATTCCATATCGGCCTTCGTATCACCAATCGCTTCGAGCTGCCCTGGAGTTTCGGTGAAACGAAAGGAATTTTCGAATTCCCACATCCACTTGGTGTCTGGTGGGTGGCTCTCACTGGTCTGTGTGTGGCGCTCGGCTTGGATTTTTAGCAATTGGGCTGCGTAATCGAGAATAGATTTCTCTGCCGCCTTACGTGATTTAGCCCACTTGGCATCACCGAGCTTTGATAGCTGTGGAGTCTTCCCACCCATACCCACATAGCGGGCGAGCAGGTGGGATTGGTCGATCGGTACCGAGAGTCTGGCCCCGTCACGGTACTCGATGTGGATTTCTTCTTCACCCTCGTCGTTGGTTTCAATATCCGAGAATCTACCAACTCCGTACTCAGAGTGGACTACTAGATCACCCTCGTTGATGTCCTCAATATTAGTCTGAGCACGGGCACGGCGTTGGTGGTCAAGTTTGTTTACCCGGCGAGAGTGTTGGTTCTGGTAGCGACCAAAGAGCTCGGCGGATGAAAGGATAGCCAGCTTCGCGTCTGGGAAAGTGAAGCCCTGTGCTAGTTCGCCACGGCAGGTCTGTATGTTTTTTAAAACTGCTTCCCCCATGAGTTCCGCAAAACGCTCTTTTTCTCCGTTATTGCCAAACACGAAGTGGACCTGCCAGCCGTCTTTGGCCCATTCAGCAATCTGTTGGTGGAAGCTGTGTCGCTTTGATTCCTGCAAGACAAAGTCACCCGCCTCAAAGGCTCCAAGTGGACTGCCATGAAGTGCGGTAGAAAAATCTGCCTCGCCACTGTCTAGCATTGGAGCTGATGGGGAGAAATGAAAGAGAGCTTTTGGGTGAGCTTCTTCAGTGAGAGAGATGATAGCATCTTGGGTTCCTAGAAAATCTGCTAGTGTCCCAGAGGAATCAGGTTCGGTGATCGCGATTTCTACTGAGTCTAACTTTTTTCGAGACGTTTGGGTGTCGAGATCAAAGGCGCGGATTGAGTCGATCTCGATGTCAAAAAATTCCAGTCGGATTGGGTCGGGATTTTGCCAAGTGTAAATGTCTAGAATACCGCCACGTTGGGCAAACTGGCCACGATTGTGAATCTTGCTGACACGCTCGAATCCTTGCTCACTGAGGTTATTGAGTAAGGTGTCGATGTCCACCTCTTGTCCGATTTTGAAATGTAATCGCGCAGATTCTAAGGCCCTGGGTGATGGAGCTGCTTCGTCAAGCACACTAGGGTGGAGGATGACCACTTCAGGATAGTCAGCCGACGGATTGATTGACAATGCATGGAGGTTTGTGAGTCGCTCAGCAGCAGATTCTGGGTCGGCAATCTCGCTGCCTTGATCAGCTTGAGAGGTTTCCTTGAGTAAATGGTATTTGGTGCGCCAGAGTGGGAGCTCGTCGGCAATACGCTCACGTAACCGTGGTAGATCACAAAGTACCCAAAGCCGTCCGTTCGGGTTTGCCTCAGCGAAGGGGTGAGCTAGCAGGGCTGTGAGAAAGGCAGCAGCCGCGGGTTCCACTGGGCCGAGTTGTTTAGGCGCACACTTCTCCGCATCCGCCAACCAATTGGCTGGGGAACAAACTTGAGTCGCATGGCCGAGGCCTGGTGCTGGTGATGCCTTTCTCACTAGAATAGTGGGTTGAAGGTAGGCACAAAAAAAGCCCTAGTTGCAAGCAACCAGAGCTTTATTATGGATGGTAATAGTTACTGAGTGTACTTCAAACGAATGAAGGACTGCTGGCTATTGCCAGTTTCTGCAGTTGCGCGAATCGTCTCAATATTACCATTAAGATAGAGGACTGTTTCCGTGACGTTTGAATCCGTCCAGTTTTCCATGTCAACACTAGTTTCTGCGTGAACCGAACCAGAAGCACTGCGGTTACGTGTGAAAGTTGCAGTGAGCATTGCTTCGGCGCTGGC
>JBLHPP010000194.1:0-5108 GCA_047624385.1 Crocinitomicaceae bacterium | reverse complement strand
CCACTATTAGCAATCACGCCTTGTTCACTCTTTGCTGGTGAGCCAATACAAGCCACTGAAGAAAAAGAAGACTGGTTCAAGTTCACATTCGAAGCGAGAGCTCGTATCGAACAACGTAATGAACAAGGATCAGACAATTCGTGGGCGGGGACATTCCGTATCAGACCAGGTTTTTATCTCGGTAAAGAGCAAGGTTTTGCCGCTTATGTACAAACCGAAAGCACACTGGCGTTCATCGATGACTATTCCTCTGGCCCACAACCCCAACTTAAACCGAACGTCGCTAATAACACCAAGATTCTTGACCCTGAGAACAACGAATTGAACCAACTCTATGCACAGTATATTGGTGACGAAGGATTTGCACGCATCGGTCGCCAGGTCATCATCTATGACAATGCGGCATTCATCGGTAATGTCGGATGGCGTCAAAATGAACAGACATTTGATGCGGCTCACGTAAACTATGAAATATCCTCTTTGAAGTTCAAATACGCCTACATGAACCGAGCCAATCGGATCTTTGGCACGGATGCAGTAGCAGGAGCAAAATCACTCCAAGGTAACACACACATCATCAATGCTAGCTATGGATTTGGTGAACACTCGGTAACTGGTTACAGCTACCTTATGGATTTCGATGAGCAGAATTTCAATGCCAAGAACACTGCGAATAATAATACGTACGGACTTTTTACTGATCTAACAACATCCTTTGGCGACTTCCACATCGAAGGCGCTTATCAGACAGAAGCTGGCGATAAGGCTGATTATGATGCCACCTATGCACACCTAATCTATACTAAGAATTTGGGTAAGTTCAAAGGTATTCTTGGTACAGAATACCTTGGCCAAGGTTTCATTACCCCCCTAGCAACAGTCCACGCCTTCAACGGATTTGCTGATGTATTCATCAATGAGCGACTTGGTCTTTCAGGTGGTGAAGGTCTCACTGATTTCTACACTGGCATTTCTTCTAAATTTTCAGATGTGACCTTCAAAACTAACATCCACGCATTCTTTGATGATAGTGTGAGCTCTTTTTACGGTTGGGAGATTGACGCCCTTGCCATCAAGCCGATCACTGAAGACATCAAGGCTATTGCTAAGTTTGCTCAGTATTTTGGTGATGATGCTAGCGCCTACAACAATGACGTGACTCAGTTTTCTGTAGAACTCAACTACACTTTCTAGATATAAAACACCCAAAACCAGCAGTCTAAATCATTCACCCCATGAAACTAGTTCATGGGGTGTTTCTATTTCTGGCACGTCGTGTGCTGAATCAAGGGTAAGCCTAATGGCATTACATTTATGAAAGAGAGAATAGTAGTTATCGGAAATGGGATGGTCGGATACAAGTTCTGTGAACGTCTTAGCGATAAAGACACAGAAAATAAATTTCAAATCGTCACCTTCTGCGAGGAACCACGCCCAGCCTATGATCGTGTGCATCTCTCTGAATACTTTTCAGGGAAGTCAGCCGAAGAGCTCAGCATGGCAAAGTTCGGCTGGTATGAAGAAAATGGTGTTGAAATTTACATTGGTGAAAAAGTCACTCAGATCGACAAAGTAGCAAAGCGCGTCATTTCATCCTCAGGAAAAGTAGTTGAATATGACAAGTTGGTCATAGCTACCGGTTCAGCTCCATTTGTCCCGCCTGTACCAGGAATTGATAAAGAAGGTGTCTTCGTCTACCGCACCATCGAAGACCTCGATGCGATGAAGGAGTACGCTAAGACAGCCAGAACATGTGCAGTTATTGGTGGAGGACTACTCGGGCTCGAGGCTGCCAAGGCCGCGCAAGACCTTGGACTGACTACCCATGTAGTCGAGTTTGCACCACGTCTCATGCCACGTCAGGTAGACACAGCAGGAGCTGAGTTGCTTAAGAGTGTTATCGAAGAACGAGGCATCAAGGTGCACCTCTGTAAGTCTACCTCTAATATCGCAGGTAGCGGCCGAGTCAGCGCCATGGAATTTGCCGATGACTCCGTATTGAAGTGCGACATGATCATTATCTCAGCAGGTATTCGCCCACGTGACGAGCTTGCTAAAGAAGCAGGCATCATCGTGGGGCCACGCGGCGGCATTCAAGTCGATAGTTACCTACTCACTAGCGACCCAAACATTTTCGCCATCGGCGAGTGTGCACTCTATGATGGCATGATCTACGGTCTGGTAGCTCCGGGTTACCAGATGGCAGACGTTGTGAGTGAACTCCTCATTGGCAAGGAAGCCACCTTTACCGGTGCTGACATGTCCACCAAGCTTAAGCTTATAGGTACCGATGTCGGAAGCTTTGGGGAAATCGAAATCCCAGAAGGATCAGGCGCTCGTGAAATCGTTATCAATGACACCCACAATGGAATTTATAAGAAACTCGTTGTCTCGGCTGATGGGAAGAAGCTACTCGGAGGCATCCTCGTGGGTGATGCTAGCGCCTATGGCACACTCCATCAGATGTACCTCAACGAGATGGAAATCAAGACTGATCCGATCCAACTCATCTTACCAGCAACCGATGGTGAGCCAGCAGGAGTGGGTGTCGGAGACCTTCCTGACTCAGCTCAGATTTGCTCTTGTGAAGCAGTAACCAAAGGCACTCTCTGTAGCGCAATAGATGATGGTTGCAAATCAGTCGCTGAACTCAAGTCATGCACCAAGGCAGGTACCGGCTGTGGTGGCTGTGTCCCAATGATGACCGACCTCTTTAAACAAAAAATGCGGGAGTCCGGTGTTGAAGTCAGCGACCGACTCTGTGAGCACTTCGACCTATCTCGCAAACAAATGTACCAAGTCGTTCGCGCCACTGGCATCAAGACCTTTGACGAGCTATTAGAGAAGCATGGCACAGGACTTGGTTGTGAACTTTGTAAACCGGCAGCGGCATCTATTCTAGCCTCCACCTGGAACCTACCCATCCTTGAGCACGCCTCACTACAGGATTCTAACGACACCTTCCTGGCGAACATTCAGCAAGATGGCACCTACTCAATCATCCCGCGTATTCCTGGCGGAGAGATCACGCCCGACAAACTTATTGTCATTGGTCAAGTTGCTAAGAAGTACAATCTCTACATGAAGCTTACTGGTGGCCAGCGAATTGACCTCCTTGGTGCTCGCGGCTCCCAGCTTCCTCAGATTTGGAAAGAGCTCATTGATGCTGGTTTCGAATCTGGTCACGCCTACGGCAAGGCTCTGCGGACAGTGAAGTCCTGTGTTGGATCCGCATGGTGCCGTTTCGGAGTCCAAGACTCCACCACCCTCGCTATCGATATAGAAAACCGCTACCGCGGAATCCGCTCACCTCACAAACTCAAAGGCGGTGTGTCCGGTTGTACTCGCGAATGCGCGGAAGCTCGGAGCAAAGACTTCGGAATAATTGCCACTGAAAAAGGCTGGAACCTCTTTGTCTGCGGAAATGGTGGCATCACTCCACGCCACGGCGACCTCTTCGCCACTGACCTCGACCGTGAGACTCTAATCAAATACATCGACCGCTTCCTCATGTATTACATCAAGACGGCGGACAAGCTCCAGAGAACATCGACATGGATGACCAAGCTCGAAGGCGGACTCGCACACCTCCAAGATGTGGTCATCAATGACTCACTCGGTATCTGTGAAGAACTAGAAGAGCAGATGACTCATCTAGTCGACACCTACGAGTGTGAATGGAAGAACGCAATAGAAGACCCAGAGAAACTCAAACGCTTCAACCATTTTCAGAACACCGATGAAGTCGACGACACTGTCGAATTTGTTAACCTCCGTGGTCAGATTTCCCCTGCTCGTCTCAACGAGACTAATGAGGAAGAGACCAGTGAACTTGCAAAAGCATAATTCTAACCAGAACAATTATCATGATCACTGAATCAACCTGGAAAAACATAGGTCCACTATCGAACTTCCCGCTCAATCTCGGTAGCTGTGTGAAAGTCGGCGGAAAACAAATCGCTGTATTTAACCTCCCTACCAAACAAAAATGGTACGCAGTACAAAACTACAACCCTCAGAATCAGCGTATGGTGCTCTCGCGTGGTCTCACTGGTGATGCCGGTGGAGTTCCTATCGTTATCTGCCCACTTCACAAGTACCGCTACTCACTAGAGACTGGTGAGTGCCTCACTGATAGCTGCTACAACCTAGAGATATTCCCAATCAAAGTCGATGGGGACACGCTGATGGTCGAAGCTTAGTCTTATCTTCACCACAAAAATGGCTAGTCAGTTCGCTGGCTAGGCATTTTTATATTCTTGGACTTACTAGATTTCCGCAACACACGCAAAAAACCACCTCTATTCTTGCAGGGGTATCCCCCCCCTGCGGAGAATAGTTTATTTAACCACTTCGTGAGCGGTGTAGAAGAACCTTGGTTCTATCAATTTTCCAAGTGCCTTTGACTTAACTCCCGTGAGAGTAATGTCGTATATTTGATCACCTGTGAGTGCGGATTCAAATTCAAATTCAATCACGCGCTTATCCACTTTGACTGATTTTGCCTTCAAGGATGTTTCATCGACCTTTGGTGAACCATATTTTTTGTGGTAGTGCAGGCCATACCTCTTGGCAGTCACCCCAACATTTTTCGTATCAATTGCTTTATTGAGTGTCACTTTAAATCCACCAGGAATCATTTCAATTTTATCGATAGCGAGATGTGGAGTCATATTGTACTTCAGCGCCACGATACCTTCCCCACCAGCCCAGGACAAATGAGTCTTCCCTATATAAATTGTATTATCCGCAGCTAATGCCAGCTTAGAGTTGCCTAAACCTAGTTTTGGATGCTCCATGAACTTCATCACCGCGCCTTGCTGTTGTCCATTCACCACATCGGGTAAGTATCTCACTAACCTAGGTTGATTCATATCCCCCATGATTAGGTCGCCGCCGTAGGGGCCAAAGCTATTCTCAGGGAGTGTGAGTATTTGTGTGGGTGAGTTAGCTAACTCACCCTGAGGTAGGAAACATAGCGATTTTGCACGCATTTCATCGAGTTCCTCAGCTGGTAATTCTGAGGGGGTTCCACGGTCCCATCCCTCAGTCCAAACCAAACTAGCTGGATGGCCATAAAATTTTCCTTGCTCGATTTTATAGAGTTT
>JBLHPP010000193.1:0-5121 GCA_047624385.1 Crocinitomicaceae bacterium | reverse complement strand
TGCGCTGGGATTGAGCGATTTGGCGTATCAAGTTGAGTGCTGGTTGGTAGTCGCGCTGTATCCCTAGCGCGGTGCGGCAGGCTTCAAAGGCTCTATTTGTGTCACCTTGACGCATGTGGAGAGTGGCGCGGGCGTATGGATAGTCTGGCGAAGCTGGGTTCGCATGTTCCGCATGTAAAATCGATAAGACCGCTTCGTCTAATTTTTCCTGACTGGCTAGCAAGAGGCCCAGATTGTAATGGCTACGATCGTGAGATGGGTCTTGTTTGATGGTATCTCGCAAGAAGGTCTCAGTGCTCTTTGTATCGCCCATCTCGGCGTAGATCAGCGCTATGAGGTAGGTGAACCGGACATTAGTTGGTTCTAATTTGGCGGCTATTTTCAGCTGATCGAGTGCTTTCTGAGGCTTACCCACACGGCTGAGAAGAATGGCATATGTTTCATGCGATGCTGTTGATGTTTGGTCATGTGCCACTGCTTTTTCCAGCCACTTTTCGGCCTCGTCTAACTTATTCGAATCTATGGCAAGTTGAGCCAAACTCATTGCTCCAGTTGGCTGGTCGGCGGAAAATGTCAGTGATTCCTTCAGCTCATTGAGCATATCAGGGTGTTGGGATAAACGCGAACGCGATGCCCAGGCTGCAGCCACACGTACTTCTTTTATTGGGTCCTTGAACATCGACTCTAACACGGCACTGGTTCCCATCCCAAATTCCAGAATGATACAAGAAGATGACCGAACAAGTGGGTCTTCATGCTTCACGGCTTGTAGGGCAATTTGTTGGACACGGGGGTCTGTAGACCAAGCCCGCATGACTTGAAGTAAAGTGGCGATCCAAGCAGGGTTTTCCTCATTCTCATAGGCTTTCAGTAAGCCATCGATCGCTTGCTGTTGGCCGCTGAATGCATGGCCGATAGCGCGGGTGCGTGTCCGCTGGTGCTGGCGCGCTGGTGTGTTCATCCTCGCTCCGAACAAAGATTCGGTTGATTTGATTGCCCAATCAGTGTCCTTGTCCGTGTGGCACTTATTACAGGCATTCGGGATGCCCAGTTCTTTAGTCATCAATGGATCTGGAACATGAAAGCCGTGGTCGCGACGATCATCGCGGCCCATGTAGGTGGTGTGGGTCATGTGGCATGAGACACATGAGCTGCCAGTGCTGTTAGGGCCGTGTTTGGTATGGGAAAGCGGATTAATAAGCGTGGCGCCCTCGATCCGTCCATTGGTTCCTGAGCCGTGACAGGACATGCACAAGGTGTTGTTCGCTAACGGAAGTTTCAGCTCAGTCGAGTGTGGATTATGGCAGTCCATACAATTGACTCCCTTGTGTCCCATTTTACTCAGGCGCAACGAAGTCCAGACGTAGTCCTCATCCTTAATCTGGCCGTCTGCGTAATAGAGATTGTCCTGGGTTGGTAACTGGAGCTGGAAGTGGTCACCAAATTTTTTACCCAGATGGAAGTCACCATCTAATTGGCCCCGGCGGCTATGGCAGCTGGCGCAATTTGCAACCGTGAGGTCTTTGGATTTTTTGGTGTTTTGGTATTTTTCCAAGTCGATCAGGCAACCATTATCGGCATCTGGGGTGGCCGCTATGTCGCCGTGACACTGGGTGCAGCCGACTCCCATTTCTTTCCAGTGCGACTGATAACTGTCCGTAGAAACATCATAGTTCTTTTTGTAATCTGTCATGTGACACCAAGCACACTGGGTATTCCAGGTCATTCCTCGACCTGACCAATGTCCCCAGTCGGCTGAGGTTCTTTGGTCGCCACCTAGAACATCGAACCATTCTTTCTTCGCTGGATCCCATGCGGTGCTCGGAGTCTGCCAGCGACCGCCACCGGCTGGAACTAAGTATTGAATCAATGGGGTCAGGCCGATAGCCATACCAACGTGGTGATTTTCTCCATCGACAGAAAGGTTATATCCGTCTGCCTTTTTATCGAACTTCCAGTGCTCTGCAATGGTCTTGAGCTCTTCATTTGAAAAGGCTTCGTCATCCAGCTCAGGGGACATCAATCGATTCGCTTGGCCGTGGTGCGACTTCTGCCAATGGTGGTGGATGTCTTGGTGGCACTCGGCACAACGGCTGGAAAGGGCATTGGTGCCAGGCTGCGCAGCGAGGCTAGCGTGCAGCTCTGCGTGGGCAGTCTCCTTTACTGGCTCTGCAGGCAGAGCACTAGGGCTGGGTTTCTTTTTCCCACAGCCACACAAAATGAGACTGAGGAAAAGTGCGATGAGGAACTTGAGCATAGAAAGTTGTGTTTTCGAAACTGGCTCCACCAGTATCAAAACCATCTCCACTAAACAACTCTTCTAGCTGAATACCACTTAGCAAAACCAAAGAGATCAATGTTCTTTTTTGAGGGTTTCAGGAAAATGCGCTTCGCGGAATGCTTTGAGTGCTGGGCGCTTTCTTGATAAATCTGCGTTTCTCCTCAGTCATGGAGCTCGCACCACTCCCTCGTCTGGCCACGATGGATCAAAAAATCACTCTAGCATTAGTCTCTTTTGATTCACTAAGTGGTATAGAAAATAATGAGGAGGACAAATTGAGCTGATACTTTATGGTTTTCAGGTTCGAAAATATGTAGCTTCAACTCCACTCCATCGATTTTTTTACTCCAGACCCTTGTCCGGAGTGATCGTTGGGTTGGCGAATACTGGAATCACTAACAGATGGAAACATGCCAGTATTGATCGGGAAATTTGGCGAACTATCCCATCAGAATAAAGATATTTCCACCGCGGTTACAGCAGCTAAACGCGCTCTTTTATGGGCGTACGAAGCCAATCCACATCGGTAGTTTGACCTCCAAGCTTTTTCCTGTCGGCTTAAGCATCCCTGTAGCCGGGTCCCGGTGGAAAGTGACCACAGCATTGGACTTCTGACCTGCCACCACTAGTAATTTACCGTCAGGTGTGATATCGAAGTGACGAGGAATCCATACCCCAACTTGAACGTTCTGGACTGATTTTAAAGAACCACTGCCATCGACAGAGAGTACCGAGATAAAATCTCTACCCTCGTTTTTCAAATCACGGTTCGCCGCATAGATGAATCGACCATCGTCGCTGAGTCTAATCTCGGAGCTTGAAATACCTTTCACCCCATCTTTTAGCAATGAAATGGTTTTACCCATGGTGAGGCTGCCGTTGGTTGTATCACATTTGAAAATCGTGATTGAGTGTTTGAGCTCATTGAGGACATAAAGAAATGATCCATCATGGGAAAAGCACATATGGCGAGGGCCACTTCCCGGTGTGCATGCCACTGTTGCAACACTCTTCAGCTCCGCAGTTTTCTCCTCTAAACTGTATACCTCTATAGAATCTGTCCCTAGATCCGCCGCGTAGACAAACTTGTTGTCCGTGCTCGCGTAGACCGAGTGGGCATGTGGGCTTTTTTGCCGATTCGGGTGAGGCCCCTTGCCTTTGTGTTCAATCACACTCACAGCCGGGCTCAACGTCCCATCCACTCTCACCTTATAGCTAGATACCTTACCCGCACCGTAATTTGCTGAGAACAAGCAAGTACCAGTCCTGTCTAAGCTAACGTGGCAGGCACCAGACCCTTCATTGAGGTGACTCTGTAGAAAAATCAAAGTCCCCTCCTCAGTTCTAAGATAAGACGACACCCCTCCGAGCTTCGATTTACCATCACTACGCTTGCTGCGAGTGGTACTGTAGCAGAATTTTTTACACTTAGAAAACACCATGAAACTGGGCGACTCAGCAGGACTCGTAATCTGTGGCTCTGAAATGACTCCAGTGTCGGTATCTAACAACGCCTTTGAAATCCCGTCTGATGAGCCATTTCCAATATATAAATGAAGACGTTCCGCACTTAAAATTTGGCAGCAAACTAAACCTATCAAACTGATCAGAGATAATTGTTTCATGTCAGTCACCAGCAATAGCAACTATCGACCTTTAGGGGAAGCTCAAATCAATGGCTAGGTCCATTCGATAAGTGCTCATTAAGGTCTAAATTGAGAGTGTCGTTAATTTTAGGTGAATTTGTCGTAATTAATGATAAAAATCCCAATATAAGTTTCGTACTCTAATTCTATTAAGAACCACTATCTCCACGGAATATTAATTTCCAATCTGGAAATCCAATACTAAAATAGGTGGATTCTAGGTGTATAAAAAACAATTTGTCCCAACCACTAACAACTACTATGAATCTATTACTTTCCTGCAGCCTCTTCATCGGAATCGGCTCGATCTGTCTCGCAACTGAACCCGGTAAAAAGCCGGACACCCCAAAGCAACCATGGAGTGACTACGTGGTCCATGATGGCACACGCCCCAATCCCAAAAAGGTCAAAACCCAAGGCGCAGTCACCACCCCAGCACCAGCCGATGCCACAGTGCTCTTCGACGGTAAAGACACCTCAGCATTCACCAAACCGTGGAAGGTCGCAGATGGTGTTATGACTGCCTCACCAGGCAACAACCACACCAAAGAAAGCTTTGGCGACTGCCAGCTCCATATCGAGTGGAGAGTTCCTGCTGGCCGTAAGATCAAGAATCAGAAAGGTGGCAATAGCGGCATTTTCTTCATGGATAAATACGAGGTACAAGTCCAAGAAAGCCACACCAATATCACCTATGCTGATGGACAAGCTGGCGCCCTCTACGGCCAAACTCCACCCAAGGTGAATGCATCGACTCCACAGGGAGAATGGCAAAGCTATGACATCCTCTTCACTGCCCCTAAATATGCCGACGGAAAACTGGTGAGCCCAGCATTCGTCACCGTCATCCACAATGGTGTTGTTATCCACAACCACCAGAATTTCTATGGACCCACCGTCTGGAAGAGCGTTGCTAAATACCCAAAGACCCACCCAGAAAAGGCACCGATCCGCCTCCAGTGGCATCAAGATCCAATCGAGTACCGTAACATCTGGCTCCGCAATCTGTAGGCGTCGTCGCAGTATACGACAGTTTTTGGCCTTCTAGCCAGCCCGATAAAGATTCGATATCATACAGGATTATCAGGATTTTTACAGAATGGACAAAATGAACCTCTGCTACCGGAGCCCAATATTCTGTAAATTTGAAAAGTTCTGCAATCCTGTATAAATGAGCACGGTGGAGTAATCTCA
>JBLHPP010000192.1:0-5221 GCA_047624385.1 Crocinitomicaceae bacterium | reverse complement strand
CCTTAATTTTGTTAATTCTGCAAATTTCGTAAATTCTGTATAGCGCCGCAGGCATCAACCCTAGATAACAAGCCAAAGTAGCCCAGCTATTGGTAGATGCGGGTGACACGTGGGGTGATCCCTGTGAGTACCTCCCAAGCAATGGTATTCGCTTTCTCCGCAATTTCTGAGACGAGAATGTTGGAGCCAAAGAGTTCGACCTCGTCGCCCGACTGACAGAGTGGCAGGCTGCTGACATCTACCATGATCTGATCCATGGTGACTCTGCCTAGCACTGGACAACGACGACCGTGGATAAGTACTTCAGCACCATTGTTAGAAAGTGCGCGTGGGTAGCCGTCGCCATAACCAGCTCCGATAGTTGCGACGCGTGTGTCCTTCTTTAAAATAGCATCACGACCGTAGGAAATTCCATGGCCCGCAGGTAAAGTTCTGATGAGGGAAACTCGGGACTTCAGTGTCATAACTGGCTGTAGACCAGTCTGATGTCGTCCAATCGGTGCGATGCCGTATAGCATGAGGCCTGGCCGAACCAGGTTTGTCGCGTCAGACCCGTAGTCTAGTAGCCCTGCTGAATTCGAGAGATGGATGTATTTGAATGGCTTACCCTTCACTGCTGCTTCGAAAGTAGCAAATTGTCTGAGAGTGAAGGTTCGGTCTTCATCCGCACTTGGGAGGTGAGAGCCAATACCTTCAATTTTGATATTGGGTAGCTGAGAAATCTTATCGATTGCAGCATCGAGAGCGGACGGTAGGAATCCACCACGGCCCATACCGGTATCGAGTGTGATGTGCACTAGATTTATGTGGTCTCTAGTTTCGAGTCGGTTAAAGTCTTCAGCTTCCTCTATAGATGAGAGACTGGGAGTCCAGCCGTTCTCGATGATTTCAGCGCGTTCTTCCGGGAAGGTGGGTCCGAGTATATAAATGGGAGTTAGTATCCCTGCACTCTGGAGCTTGCGGGCTTCAATGACGCTAGCAACACCGAAGTAGCCGAGGTTTTCTGTGTCTAGAGCTAGACCTACTTGTTCTATCCCATGGCCGTAGGCACCTGCTTTAAGCACAGCCATTACTGCTTTATTAGAATGGGCACGGACGTAGTCCAAGTTATGCTTGAGAGCTGAGAAGTTAATCTCAGCCCAGGTGCGAGGTGGCGATATTGTTGAGTGGCTCAAAGTAGGGCTATTGAAATGCCTACTCAGGCTTCTGAAAAGCAGTAATGTTTGATTATGCTTAGTTTTCTTGCATGAGACCGCCAGATAATCGTATTGCTAGTGCATGAATATTCAGCAGAGCGCTTTCGAAAAATTAGGTTCTTTCTACCTAGGTCGTGAATACGACCAATCCCAGAAGTCCCTGCAAGATGAACTCGTGCTTTATGACTCAAAGGATCTAGTCACTCACGGTGTGGTGTTAGGTATGACTGGATCTGGTAAAACTGGACTTTGTTTGAGCCTGCTAGAGGAAGCTGCAATGGATAATATCCCAGCTATCGTGATCGATCCCAAGGGGGATATAGCCAATTTGATGCTGACATTTCCAGAATTTGAAGGGGCAGATTTCCGCCCGTGGATCAATGAGTCAGACGCTCAGAAAAAAGGTCTAAGCCCAGATGAATATGCTGAAAATACGGCAAAGATGTGGCAAAAAGGAACTTCAGACTGGGGACAGGGGTCTGATAGAGTCAAGGCATTCAAGGATAATGTAGACGTCAATATATTCACTCCTGGGAGTAGTGCTGGTGTGCCCGTGTCTATTTTAGGTTCTCTCGCCGCACCACCATTTGAGGTGATGGATGATGGTGAGCTTCTCGGCGACTACATTGAAAGCTCAGTGAGTTCATTGCTTTCCTTGGTTGGGGTCGATAAAGAAAGCATTCAGAGTCCCGAAGCAATTTTGTTGGGATCTATTTTTAATCACCACTGGCAGGCTGGCGAGAGTCTGACGATGGAGAGCCTAATTCGCGCCATCCAGAAACCTCCATTCGGCAAGGTGGGGGTGATCGACCTTGAGTCGTATTATCCTGCTAAAAAACGCCAAGACCTAGCGATCCGATTTAACAACCTGATTGCCTCGCCAGGTTTCAGCACATGGATGCAAGGCCCAGACCTCGATATTCAAAAGTTTCTTTATCAAGATAATGGCAAGGCGAGAATTTCAATATTCTCAATTGCGCACCTCAGCGATAGTGAACGGATGTTCTTTGTCAGTATTTTGCTCAACAAAATGCTCGCATGGATGCGCACTCAGAGTGGCACGACCAGCCTCCGCGCCTTGCTCTACATGGACGAAATTTATGGTTACTTGCCGCCCAGCGCGAACCCTCCGAGCAAGAAACCGATGATGACAATTCTAAAACAAGGAAGGGCATTCGGCTTAGGTGCTTTGTTAGCAACACAGAACCCTGTGGACCTAGACTACAAGGCATTATCAAATATTGGGACATGGTGGCTAGGTCGCCTGCAAACCGAGCGCGATAAAATGCGTGTGCTTGATGGTCTGGAAGGAGCTGCAGCATCTCAGGATGGTGGCTTCGATAGACAAGAGATGGAGCAATTATTAGCGGGGCTCGGTAGTCGAGTTTTTCTGATGAATAATGTGCACGACGCAGCACCAACTGTATTTCATGTGCGCTGGGTCATGAGCTACATGCGTGGACCATTGACTCGGACACAAATCAAAACCCTGATGGATCCCAAACGTGGAGCGTGGGACACAGCAGTCCCATCACTAACATCCAGTAATCCGATGGCGCTACCGAACTCTGGCAGTCAGAAGGCCGATGGCGTTAGCAGGCCGTCGCTTGGTAATGGTGTCAGCGAGTGGTTCGATGGCGACGGTCATTACTCGGCCCACCTATTGCGCCAAGCGAGAATCTATTTTCACAACACGAAGTCGGGAGTCGATGGATCGCGCATGCTACGACTCATTAATCCTATCCAAGAATCGGGGATTGATTGGAATGAAATGGTAACTTGTGGGACCACACTTAAAGAGCTTTCCTCAGATCCAGATGGTGCCGCCAGCTTCGATAGCTTGCCTGGCTACGCAATGAATCAGGAGAACTATCAGAGTGTCGAAAATGATTGGCAGGAAGAGATCTACCGCAACGAGCGAGTTCAGGTCTTTTATTCTCCACTGGTAAAAGAGTACTCAAAGATGGGAGAGAGCGAAGGGGAGTTTCGCGGCCGTATCACCCACCAATCCCGCGAAGTGCGAGACGCCGCCGTAGAAAAACTGCGCGATAAAATGCAAAGCAAGCTACGCACCAAAGAAAGCCAGCTTTCGCGGGCGCAAGCGGCAGTAGAACGTGAAAGGTCACAGGCCCAGGCTGCAAAAATCGATGCAGGTGCTAGCATCCTGAGCACTATTTTTGGAGTATTGTTAGGCTCGAAGAAGATGTCATCCACCAATGTACGCCGGGGGTCGTCCTCTGCACGTTCCGCCGGCAGAGCAGTGCAGCAACACAGGGACATAGAAGTGGCAGAAGCCAAGGTGGCCGAGTTTCAATCGATCATCCACGAAATGCAAAGTGATCTAGCTGAAGACATCGACGCCCTAGAGGATAAGTTTGACCCAAGCTCACTGGAGTTAGAAGCAGTCAGCATCAAGCCCTATAAAAAAGATATAGCCATCGAAGCCGTCGGCTTGATTTGGCTAGGGGGGGTGTCGCTGCGGTCTAATTAGGAATCAAGAATCAAGAATCGAGGGGGGAAGCGGTCCGGATTGGTGTGGATTCGTGGTAGAAATGTTTCATCTTCCTGATTTTTACAAGATTTCGCACCTTTCGCACCTTTCGCGTTTTTCGTGGTTAGCTCGCTTCATCGTGCTTGGATGCTCTCGCGTCATCGGAGGATTCTGTAATTATCTAAATTCGGGGTTGTTTCTTCAGGCTCGGCTGGCATTTTTCTTTTGATGCCAAAGATAGTGATACTACCAGACGTTCTAGCCAGCCAAGTAGCGGCGGGTGAAGTGGTCGAACGTCCAGCGAGTGTTGTGAAGGAGATGGTGGAGAACTCGATCGATGCTGGAGCTAAATCTATCGAGGTCGAAATTCAAAAAGGTGGAGCCAGTCTGATCAAGATCACTGATGATGGCTGTGGTATGGGGAAGGAAGACGCCCTGATGTGTCTAGAGCGCCACGCTACCAGCAAGCTGAAGGATGCGAAACAACTCTCAGCTATCACGACAATGGGATTCCGCGGTGAGGCTGTGCCTAGTATTGCTTCCGTCTCGAAGTTCCGTCTCGCAACTCGTGAGCACGGCTCGGTCGAGGGAACTGAGGTCTTAGTCGATGGTGGAATCGTTCAGGATGTGAAGGTGGCTGGTCTGCAGCCGGGAACAATTTTTGAGATTCGCCAGTTATTTTTCAATATTCCAGCGCGCCGAAAGTTCATGCGTGCTGAATCGACTGAGAGCGCCCACGTAGAACATCAGGTGAAGCTGCATGCTTTGGCATGGCCGAATATACGCTTCACCATGCGTAAAGATGGAAGGACAATTTTTGATCTACCGGCAACCAATGATAAGCGCATGCGTATCTCAGGTGTGTCTGGCTCAGATGCTGGACGCGCACTGATCGAAGTTCCTCTTTGTGAGCAATCTGGGATGGAGGTCCACGGTTATGTATTACCCGCTGAGTTTGCCCGCAAGGGGCGGCGGCAACAATTCGTATTTCTAAATGGCCGACCGATCGAAGACCCTGCAATCAGCCGAGCACTGAAGGACGCTTTCAAAGGTGCGTTGTCAGATGGATTGAATCCATCGGCATGGTTGTGGGTAGAGATGGATCCCAAGCTGGTGGATGTGAATGTCCATCCGGCGAAAAAAGAAGTGCGTTTCCACAAGCCCTTTGAAGTGCGTCACTTAGTGCTCACCGCTGTCGAGGCTGCTTTGATGGCGAAGGCTAAAACCGCGAGTTCTCTGCGTGGTGAGCCAAAAATAATTTCGCGTAAAGATGGTTCGAGTTCTCCAGTGAGGAAGCCATTCGACAAGGAGGCGCACCCACCTGTTCATAGCTATGAGACTCTGACGCCGCAGCTAGATAGTGCCCCCCCAATAGCGCATCCTACCACAGAGAAAAACATTCCAGTACCAGCGGTGAAAACAAGTTTAGCGGTCAAGACGACGGCCGAACAAAAAGAGTTAGAGGTCGAAAGCACTGCTATAGATACACCGAATTTTGTGATTCTCGGGATTCTCCATGAGCGCTACCTGCTGA
>JBLHPP010000191.1:0-5227 GCA_047624385.1 Crocinitomicaceae bacterium | reverse complement strand
TTGAGCTACTAGAAACCGGTCGCACCGTGCCCATCACCTCTGGTCGGGAATGTATCCACTCACTTTTCCATCTCGATACGCCCTCCATCACCGTGGTAGTCCGCACCCACCACGACCCCGGTACCGGTCCGCAGTATAATTACCTACCACCCCATATCGCGATCGATCCGATTCAAGCAGATGCTCTGACAATGCGTCGCAAGCAACTCCTGGATGTGCTCGAAACCATCGACTATGACGGATACGTGGGGCTGGTGAGTGGGATGATAGAGAACCTAGATTTCGAGCGAGGCTTCAACACGCTGCATCACACGATGGATCGGCTTCAGGCGCTTGGTGAGTGGGAGTCGGTGCTGGCGAAGTTCCAGCAAAGACACGGCGAACTGGCGATGGGAGTTCCCGCGACTCTGGCCGAATCTCTTCGCCGGGATTCCATCACCCAGATGCGCTACCAGATCGATAATCCTGAGCACCGCTTTTTCCTAGCGCTGGTCATGAATGTCGAGAATGGCAAAAATATTCTTTCTCTCATCAATGAGCGATATCCAGACCAATCACCTATCGAGACGACCCTTGGCTGGGTGGCTGAGATGATTGAGCCGACGGAAATTGGCCTCAGTCTTCTCGACGCTTCCTTTTCCTTTGATGAATCCCTCGATATCCAGGAGCAGTACGACTTAGTCATCGATGCAGTGAGACAGGCGTTAGAGGGGGATTCGGAAACTGCCACAGCAAAACATCACGAGATCCACGCAAGCTTAACAGGATCTTGCCTGAGCCCGTTGTTCTTCTAAAAATAATCCGAGCTGGGCGGTGGTTTCCAACCACCAAGCCCAAAGTTACCAGATACGGACTAGGCGGTTGGAAACCGCTGTCACATTACTTATTGCCGCTGACGTGCGATGCCTCTGGCATCGTAATTGCTAGAATCAAAACTGTAGATAACTAGCTATTCGATCTTCCAGAAAATAATGAGGACGCAGAGGTGAACCACCGGTGATGAATCCTACATGCCCGCCGAAGGGGTAGAGTTCATATTCCACACACTCGGCTAACTGCCCTGGCTGGGGAATAACAGCTTCTGTCATGAATGGGTCGTCCTCCGAGTGTATGAGTAATGTTGGTGTCTCGATTGATTTCAGAAACTGGATTCCACTGCACTGAGCGTAGTAGTCATGCACGTCCTTGAAGCCGTGCAGTGGCGCTGTCACTTGGTCATCAAAGGCATGGAAGGTCTTCAATTGTTTGACCTGATCAGCATCGATAGGCATAGCAGATTTTAGCTTTGGGTTGGCAATCTTGTCTGCCGTTTTGTGCTGGAGTTGCTTGATGAGATGACGCTGGTAGATAGTTGAAAACCCACTTTCTAGTCGCTTTGCGCAAGCCGCAAGTAACAGAGGTGCAGACACCACCACGGCGCGCTCAATGATGCTTGATTCACCTTGTTCGCCTAGATATTTGGCCAAAGCGTTACCGCCCAGGCTGTAGCCGACAGCGTAGATTTTAGCATTAGGGTGCAGACTGCGAATGTGGTTTAACGTGTGCTGAATATCTTCCGTTTGCCCACTATGGTAACTATGAGCTAAGCGGTTGTTTTCGCCAGAGCAACTGCGGTGATGGTGGACAACCGCACTAATATTATGTGCGCGGCACCGGTTCATCAATCTTCTTGCATAGGATGAGTGAGATCCACCTTCCAAACCATGTATGATCACGACAATACAGTCACGAGGAGCTTCCTCATTTAACCAGTCGAGATCGATAAAATCACTATCTTCCAGGTTCAGACGTTCACGCCTAAGCTCTAACGATGGTGCGGGTAGCAATGTCGGTAATATCGTCTGAACATGGGGGTTTTTAGCCCACCACGGTACAGTGAATCTCTCGACCCATGGACTCATTTTCTCAGGTGTCATTAGTAAAGTCGCGGCAGGGCTAGCTCAGTTTATGTGCACACATTCGCGGGTTGCTTGTAACGTCAAATTGTTGGCTTGTCGCGTTGCTGGAGAACGCGTTTCGCAGTTTCCTGTCCAGATGTGATAGCTCCTTCGATGGAGGTTGTCGTGTGTTGGTCGCCACAGAGAAAAACTCCCTCAACTGCATTTGCAGGTTTTTTGGTGTGGGGAGTTTGTTCGGGAAGAGCCCGCTCGATACGGTCAGTGCGGAGGTGACGCCAAGCTGCGACTTCATCGCCAAACCAAGAACGAAGTTCACTAATGACTCGCTCTAACAAATCAACTTCATCGTGAAGTCCAAGTATGGTGACTGATATCAGCGCTTGACCATCGGGTGCGTAAGCTGCTGAGAGATCTGTGGGCACCGAAAGATTATTGATCAAGCTATCTGGGTCGCCGGAAAGCGCAATAATGGCTTCCTTTAGCGGGGAATGAGGAGCTGCAAAGTAGCAGTTAGTCACCGACCGCCACTTGACTTCAAGTAAAGCGAGGGCTGGGAGCATATTTTGCGCGGCATCGCCAGGGACCGCGAGGACGATCTGCTCTGGAATCAGTGTTTCTCCTGATGCCAAGATGACCTCACTACCCTGAATTTTAGCCACCGTGGTGTTGCAGCGAAGAGCGCCGGCGGGGAGGCGAGCCGCAAGCTGGCGGGGGATTTCTTCCATTCCTTTGGCGGGAAGAGTGGCCGAACCTTCGGTAAACATCTTGAAGGTGAACTCGAACATTCGGCTCGAAGTACCGAGCTCGCTTTCGAGGAAAATACCGCCATAAAAACTTCGGAAAAAGTGATCGATCATACCGTTACTAAACCCAAACTTTTTGAGGTAGGTATCAGTTGTTAGGTTGGCGCGCTTCTGTATTTGATCGATCGATGAGAACTTGAGAAAAAATCGAAGTTTTGCTACTAGGGCTTTATCGATGACAGAGCCAATGGGCGAAAGGGCGCTTGAGAAAAGGCTACCAGGACGGCGGAAGACATCCATCAGTCGATACTTTTGTCCCTGCTTAAAGATAATGGCTCCGGGCTCGAACGGCTGAAGATCGAGAGCTGCGATGTCCAAGAGTTGGCTAGCATTTTGGTAGGCATCGAGATAGACCTGAAAGCCTCGGTCGAGAAGAAAGCCCTCAACGTTGTCGGTGCGGACACGGCCTCCGGGAGCATTTTCTTGCTCTAGTAGCTGGACGCTGACACCATGCTTGATGAGTTCCAGAGCGCATGCGAGGCCTGAAAGGCCTGCGCCTATGATGATGACTTCAGGAGAAGGAGTGGGCATGATAAAATAGTTAGAGTGGTTGTTAGGAGTAGATTTACTACCTAAGTTTGACGGTTTCTTTTCCTACTACCGTGCTTGATAAAAACATTTCTAGCTTCCAATTTGGCAATCAATGTTTGCTTGATAGCGTGTACTTTCTGCTGTGCATGATGGTATGCTTCGAAGTGTTCGACAATGGGTAATGGGTAATCCTTGGCAATACTACAGCCGCAAAATATTTGTTCCATTTCTGGCATCTCACTAGGCTTATGAATATAGGAAACCGGCACGTTTTCAAGCTCAGGAACCCATTGTTTGATAAAGATTCCTTCGGGGTCTTGGTCAGTCGATTGCTTATAAGGTGAATAGACACGGATTGTATTTATCCCGGTAGTTCCGCTTTGCATCTGCACCTGGCTCCAGTGAATGCCTGGCTCGTAATCTAGAAAGTAGCGGGCTAGTTGATCCCCAGTTTTTTTCCAGTGCAACCAGAGATGGTAACTCGCAAAAGACATCACCATGGCGCGCATCCTAAAGTTTAAATAACCAGTAGCTTTCAACGCGCGCATGCAGGCGTCAATAAATGGATACCCGGTATTCCCGTCACGCCACGCGATATATTTTTCCTCGTCCCATGAACTAGAGCGCATCCCGTCAAAGGCTCGCGAGATATTGACCTCGTTTATATTTGGTTGGTCTTCGAGCTTTTGCATAAAATGGCAATGCCAACTCAGTCTCGATAAAAACGACTTCAGGCTCGCTGACCAAGCCCCCTTAGGGCGTCGCTTCACCTTGACCTCCGCCGCTATTTCTATCGTGTCTTGAAACACTTCCTTGATAGAAATACAGCCCCAGCTCAAGTAAGGAGAAATCCGGCTACACGATTCGAATGCTGTCAATGGGCTCGACATTTCCTTTCGATATTGGGCACCGCGTACTGCTAAAAAAGATCTAAGGTAATTTCTGGCTTCGTGCGCCCCTCCTTTTTGTGCTGTTAGAAGTTTTCTGTCTTCTATCTTCAAATCTTGGGCAGAAAGAATCCCTCCATAACTTGGTAAGTGTGGGCTGGATAATTTCTGCGGTGTTGGGTGGACACTCTCGCACATTTTCTCCCCCCATCTCTTTGCCCATCCATCTCTAGATTTAAGTTTCCGGATCACTCCATTTTGTGAAAACTCTTTCCAATCTACTTGGTGCTCATTTGCCCATTTTGCGACCGCTAAATCTCTCTGAAAAGTAATATTCGTGCCGACTTCTCTATGGCTCCAAAGGTGCGACATACCATACACATCATAGAGGCGCTGGAAAATCTGTACGGCATTTCCTTTGACGATAGCTAGCTTACCCCCGAGTTCAGCTAAGCCGTCACTTAGCTCAATGAGTGATTCATTTATAAATTGGAGGTGAATAGCATCAAAATCAGGCTGGTTTACCACCTCAGATTCATAGATGTAGATACCTAACACTTTTCCATTTTTGCTAGCATTTAGCAAAGGTAAATGATCTGTTAGTCGTAGATCTCGTTTGAACCATACCACGTTCATAGTAATCCATTTTCTCCCCAGACCTTGCCTGCAGCCAGTGTCTCACGCACATCAGTGGCTCGATTGTAATGTTCCTCTAGTTTGTCTGCCGACATTTTATTCAAGTGAGAAAGCATCATTTTCATCCGATATTGGCTAGAGAAGAACTCGCGTTCGTCGTTCACAAATGTCCAAAAAAGAGAATCCCATGCATCGCACCATGGACCAGGTTTGTAGTCGGACATTTTACGAATATAGTTAGAACCAGACACATAGGGCTTGGTTACAAGAAGGCCGCCGTCGCTGAACTGGCTCATTCCATAGACATTGGGCACCATGACCCAGTCGTAGGCATCGATATACATTTCCATGAACCAACGATACACAGCATCTGGTTTTACTCGTAAAAGAACAAAGAGGTTGCCCATCACCATCAATCTTTCGATATGATGTGAGTAGGCGTGTTTGTTTAACCTATCGAGAGTCACATCAA
>JBLHPP010000190.1:0-5245 GCA_047624385.1 Crocinitomicaceae bacterium | reverse complement strand
AGTCTCCCACTGGCCGTTAGCATTTTTGCGCGTTCCTGCATGGTACACACGAGCGCCTTCTACATCGCCGAAGCCAGTGATCACGTCGCCACTACGAGATGTTTCAGGGTAGCCTGCTGACGCACGGACAAGACAAACGGACCAACCTTCGCTGAAATTAAGCAGCTCGGGATTGAGATCACCTTTCGCCCCGTCGAAACAAAACTGGGTCAGATCACCACCGACGATTGGCATCACTGCCTGGCACTCGGGATCACCGAAACGGCAGTTATACTCGATAATTTTTGGCCCGTCCTTTGTCATCATCAAACCAAAGTAAATGAAGCCACGGTATGGAAGGCCATCTTTCACAAGACCATCGACAGTTGGCTTCACTATCTCTCTATCAATCTGCTCTAGCAACTCTTTACTCACGAGCTGGCGGGAAGCCACAGCTCCCATACCACCAGTGTTAGGGCCTAGGTCGCCATCGAGTGCACGCTTGTAATCACGCGCAGGCGTGAAAATGAGATACTTGTCGTCAACCACAGCAGCGAATACTGAAACCTCAGGGCCGATGAGACATTCTTCTACTAAGAGACGGCCATCACCGAAACGGCGCTCCACCATCACTTCTTTAAGAAATTCTTCAGCAGTCGCTTCATCTGGGCAAACTGCCACACCTTTGCCCGCAGCCAGACCGTCGAACTTCAGCACTGTTGGGTAAACGCCATTGATAGCAGCACGCGCTTCATCAATGTCAGCACAGCCAGCCGCTGCTCCCGTTGGAATGTCGTGGCGCAGCATGAATTCTTTCGCAAATTCTTTAGATGCTTCGAGCTGAGCCGACTGGAAATGTGGCCCCCAGCATGGGATTCCTTCTTTTTCGCAAAGGTTAGCAAGCCCTTCGCCAGTCACTAGGTAACTTTCCTCACCGGCAACACAAAGCTCTATATCATTTCCCTTCATCCATGCGATGAGGCTCTCGAGTCCATCCACATCTACGAGCGTCGCAATCTCAGCGATCGCGTCACTTCCAGGGAAGCTATAAAGCTCAGACTCCGTGGGAGATTCATTGAATGCTGTCAGAAGCGCATGTTCGCGCCCGCCTTTTCCTACGACCAAAATTTTCATATCTGCGCAGAGATAAAACCAGACCATCGCAATCTCCAAGAGCGAAGTTTGTCTTTTAATCTCTAACATCCTAAATCGTGGCATATCTTTTGTAAAAAATGCCCTTTTTTTGCTATTTTGCAGCTTCTCTATCCTCAGCGCGACTTGAAACAAGGTCACACTCGAACTTGTTCCGAATAAAGATAGTGCCGAGGAAATCGGAAATTTAACACGTGAACTCGTAGCTGGAAAAGATCAAATCACAACACTACTCAATGCAAATCTCATCAATTTGGCCACGATCGAAGTTGAATTTCTCTCTGAAAATTTTGCCATTTCAGGTCTAAAGAATTCTAGAGCGTGTCAGCTCATTTCTGCGGCCATAATTATGAGCTTCCCTTACGAAATGAAAGCCCTTTGCATCAAACCTGTAGTAAAATCTACAGAGTAAGCTAGCGGCCCTCTTCCCAAATTTCTAGCGGGATTTGCTGGACAATTGGTGGAAATTAGCAAAAACACGCATCGTGAGCCTTAAACCACAAGTACTTCCCTGCCTCCTAGGATACACCTTGGACGACCTTTCCGCCCTTCTCAAAGACGAGTATGGCCAGCCGGCCTATCGTGTGAAGCAGGCGCTGGAATGGATCTATAAACACCGCGCTAGTAGCATTGATGAAATGCTCAACCTGCCAGCGGAGCTGCGCGACACGCTGCAGGAGAACTTCCGCTACAAGCCGCTCGAGTGTGTGCGAGAGCAAGGCTCCGAGGATACCACGCGTAAATTTCTCTTTAAGCTGCACGACGGTCGCTACGTCGAGACCGTCCTCATCCCCGCCTCACAGGCACTCTATGGCGACAAATCAGACCGCCACACCGCTTGTGTTTCATCGCAAGTTGGCTGTGCGTACGGCTGTAAGTTTTGCGCCTCTGGGCTGGATGGATTTGCCCGCAACCTCACTGCTGACGAGATAGTTGGCCAGTTGATGGCGGTAGAAGAGATCACTGGTAGAAAGATCAATAACGTCGTTTTCATGGGAATGGGCGAGCCTCTCGCCAACCTTAAAAACCTCAACCAAGCTCTCGACATCATCACAGCGGATTGGGGCATGCACATTGGTGCTCGGCACATCACTATTTCCACCTCCGGCCTCGCGCCGATGATCAAAAAGCTAGCTGACCGCCCTCAGCAAATCCGCCTCGCTATCTCGCTCCACGGCGCGACTAACGACACACGTGATAAGATCATGCCGGTCAACTCGAAGTGGCCGATCGAAGAACTCTTCGAAGCTTTGCAATACTACAAGAGTAAGAGCAAGAAGCGCATCACTTTTGAGTACATTCTCATCAAGGACATCAACGACGACCTCACCCAGGCTAGGATTCTAGCCAAGCGCGCCAAATCGCTTGGAGCCCTGGTCAATCTCATCCCGTACAACAAGGTTGAAGGGCTCGAGTGGGAACGCCCATCCGAAGAGCATTGCTACAAATTTCGCGACATCGTCCGCAACAACGACGTCACTACAACTCTGCGTATTGAGAAAGGTCACGATATCGATGCTGCCTGTGGCCAACTCCGCCTTCAGCAAGAAACGGCTGATGGAGTTATTGAAGCCAATAGCTAGGGTGCCAAAACCTCCTGTTGTTTTACGTTGCTAGGTAGGCAATTTATGCCAGAGATGATGAATCCATAACCTCTTGACTACTTCAGGACGTATTCATCGTTGAAATTATTTATTGCTAACGAGTCTCAACTGCTTTAAAAATTATTTGATGAAACTAATCCAGCGCACCACCGACATTCATAATGACAGTTCAATGACACTGGCTCAGGCAAGTGTGGGTTGTTCATTAAGAATTACCTCGATCAAAGGTGCCGCTTGTGACCGCTTACGAAGCATGGGTTTTTGCAAGTCTATCGAGGTCAAAAAACTCAGTAACGGCCACAACATGCTCTGCACGGTGTGTGGCACTAAATTGGCGCTCAACAAGAAACTCGCTGCGCAGATTCTTGTCTGCCCAGTCTAAACAGACCTTCCCTTATTTTTTATGTCTTCTCCATTTGAGCAACACACAGTTGCACTCGTCGGGAACCCAAACTCTGGTAAGACCACCCTTTTCAACGCCCTCACGGGTGAAAACCAAAAGGTTGGTAACTACTCAGGTGTGACGGTATCGCGTGAGTCTGGCAGTTTCCGCACCCCATATGGTCGCAAGATCGAATTAGTCGACCTCCCTGGCTGTTACTCGCTCAATGCCCAGTCACCTGACGAAAAAGTCACGCGCGACTTCCTAATCGGCCAACAAAAGGACGAAAAGTTTCCCGACATCAGCGTTTGTGTGCTCGATGCCTCAGCTCTTGAACGCCACCTCTTACTGGCGATGGAAGTGATCGAACTAGGCCGCCCAGTGGTGATTGCTCTGAATATGGTAGACCTAGCGGAGTCACGCGGAATCCACCTAGACCCGACTATACTTTCGGAGGAACTCGGCGTCCCAGTTGTGCCGGTTCAGGCGAATAAAAACAAAGGCACGCTGGAGCTCAAGCAGGCACTCCGCCTCCCCCTCCCAGCGATCGACAACCCCAAGTGGGAAGTCTCTGGGTCTGAGGAAGAGCGCCTCGCTGCTCGCACGGATTTCATCCAAACCATCTGTGGTGAAGCTGCCCGCCGTGAGAACGACGGCACACTGACACTCACCGATAAGTTAGACAGCTTTTTGCTCGCTCCCTTCACCGGGTGGGCTGCACTGATAGCCATCATGTTAGGTATCTTCTGGACAATCTTCTCGCTAGCCTCCTATCCCATGGATTTCATCGACGAGAGCTTTGGCTCCTTAGGTGATTGGACTGCAAACACGCTGCCCGAAGGAGATTTAAGTGATCTGATTGTTTACGGAGTGATTGCCGGTATTAGTGGCACAGTGATCTTTCTGCCACAGATCGTGCTGCTCTTTTTGTTCATCGCTCTGATGGAGGCCAGTGGCTACATGGCTCGCGCGGCCTTTTTGATGGATAGAGTGATGAATATGGTAGGACTTTCTGGTAAAGCCTTCCTCCCGCTACTTTCTTCACACGCCTGCGCCATCCCAGGCATCATGGCAACCCGCACCATCGATAGCGCTAAGGAACGCCTCATCACCATATTGATTGCTCCGTGGATGTCCTGCGCGGCACGTCTTCCAGTGTACTTTCTTCTGATCGCTATGTTACTGCCTCAAGCGAGTTCACTGCTGCAAGCTGGGTTTATGCTGGGCGTCTATAGCCTAGGTATTGTCACAGCACTCATTGCGGCTCGCGTACTAAAGGGCCGTATTGCAGAAGACGAAACTCCGAGCCACTTCATGCTCGAGCTCCCCCCCTACCGACTTCCTCAACTAAACTACCTCCTCCGCCACATCTGGGACCGATCGTGGGCATTTCTAAAGAGAGCCGGCACTATCATCTTAGCACTTTCCATCATCCTTTGGGCCCTCCAGTCCTATCCAAAGCCAGCTGAAGGCAGTCCGGCTGCAGAGGATAGTTCACTCGCACTCGAGCAATCCTTAATGGGGCAGATTGGCCACACTATCGAACCAGTCTTCAAACCACTCGGCTACGACTGGCGCACGTCCACCTCGGTTGTCGCTTCCTTCGCCGCTCGTGAAGTATTTGTGAGTTCACTTAAAATCACCTACAGTATTGGCGAGGATGCCGCGGATGAAGAACAAGATAAACTACTGCGTGAAGCATTGGCTGAGTCTACCTGGCCAGATGGCAGAAAGATCTACACCCCTCTCACCCTGCTAAGCCTCCTCATATTTTTCATCTACGCGCTGCAATGCCTTCCCACCACAGCAGTGGTGGCACGTGAGACTAATTCCTACAAATGGGCGGTCGCCCAACTTGTAGGAATGTCACTTTTTGCTTATCTAGCAGCCCTCGCGGTTTTCCAAATCGGGACATTATTAGGATTCTAAAGACTCACTCATTTTATGCCAACCAGCCAGACCATCCTCGCCCTCTGCATTGTCGCGATCACCGTGGCTGTTCTGGCATATAAAGTCTACAAATCGCTGCATAGTTCCTCTTGCGGCGGTATCTGTGGCTGTAATATGATGCCTGATAAAGCGAAAAATAAGATCTTAGAAATGATTGATAAAGCGCCTAAAAACTAAT
>JBLHPP010000189.1:0-5251 GCA_047624385.1 Crocinitomicaceae bacterium | reverse complement strand
TGGAAAGAATTTCAAGCGAGGCTAGGCGTGATGAGTGAGCGGATTTTTATCCGTGAACGAAGAATAACGCAGCCATGCGCAGAAAGGCTTTCCAGCCCGAAGGGGGCCTATCGTCAAAAACGAGCTATGCTCGCAATTTTAAAGAATTAATAACTCACACACCGACAGCGGAAGTTGCCGGAGGTGCCCATATAAAATGATTACGCTGGTGGCGCGTCTGGCAGCTCCAGAGCCACTGGCTCTACTGGATCCTGCTGATGAGAAAAGTGCTCTTTAGCCTTTTCTGTCGCTTTACGAGCGGCATCTTTACCCGCTTTGGCTCCTTTATCTAGGCCGTCTTTGAGTGACTGAGGCAAGAGTTCGTGAGCAAATGCTCCTGCAAAAACGGCACCATAAGCAAGCCCGTAGGCGGCTTCAAATGCTCCATTAGAGATTGTCTCTTTTAGTTTTGGAGCTGCAGCGCGTGCTTTTTCTTTAGCGTCGCAGCTAGCTTGGCCAAAAGCATCTGAGAAGGAATCAAATTGATGTTTAGCTTCTTCGTTGGGTGTTGCTTCTTCGTTCATAATGGTTTTTGGGTATGGATCACTGAGGCTTAGCTTCGGTCTAATTAAGTAAAGCTGAAGTTGAGAGATCTGTAGATTACAATGTTAGCCATCATTTGTAAGGCATATTTAGTTGGAGCTCAATGATGATTCTTCGTACTAATTTGAGAGCTCGAAATAATTAGCAAAGATTTCCTTGCCTCTGAGAGAATTTCTACTAGAACTGCGCCGACCAAACAACACCTGCTCGGGTGGCGGAATTGGTAGACGCGCTAGACTAAGGATCTAGTGGCCGTTAAGGCCGTGGGGGTTCGATTCCCCCCTCGAGCACCATTTAAAAAAGCCTCACATTTGTGAGGCTTTTTTGTTTCGTGAATGATGTGATCCTTAACCTTCTTGGAAAAAAAATTGTAATGGAAATCAGAAGCAGGAGTAGAATAGCCAGTATTTTTCGGATACGCAAAGCGGGCATATTGATATTTTATGGCCACCAGCCGCCCCTCGGACAAGATTATTACCTTGGAGGCTAGTCATCCTCCAGGGCAGTCTTGTACTGCATGCCCTCCAACTGGAGATTGTAGTGACCCCGACTTATCGGGGTCACAGCGATAGAGATAGACTAAATCAGCAATCTATTTATCTATAAGAGATCGTCAAAAAAAGTTCTTGGTCTATGGAGAACTATCGTGGGTCTATCCGTTGAGGCTTGCGCAGGGTAATGTTAACGGCCGAATTGTTATCGAGTCGTTCGGCCGAGTTGTCATCCGATGATTTGGTGTGTTTTTGAGCGTTTCTGCCACTTTATTGTCTTAATTTTTGTTAGGGTTTTCTGTGGGATATTCTGCTTGTTACGATAGGGACTACGAATGTTGATTCTGTAGAGGAGTAAAATCTTTACTGGGATGGGCTGATCTAGGAATGCAGTATCAAACCAAATGGAAAGTGTGATAACTAGTTTGAATTCTGAGGGAGAGTTGTCTGTAGAATGAGGCTATCTGCACTAGCAACTATCCCTTTAGCTCCAGCCGGGTTGAGTAGGAAGCTTCCGGCTGTGTGGAGGTTACCGTAGCTGTCGGTGAGGCAGCCTTCTACCACGGTAAGGATGGAAAACTTGTCATCCTCTGGGTTATTGATTGATTGGCCTTCTGGTAGTTGGAATCGATCCACTTTGTAGTAGGGGCATTCGGCTAGTGTGTTTCCATTAGGCGTATCCATAGTGGGCTCAAAGTCCTCGAAATCGATGCATAGCAAAGATTCTTCTATGTGCAGCTCGCGAGGAACTCCATCGAGCCCGAGGCGATTCCAGTCGAATACCCGGAAGGTTGTGTCTGAGTTTTGCTGGATCTCGTAAATTACTAGCCCGGCTCCGATGGCGTGGAGTCGACCGGATGGGATATGAATAGAATCTCCAGCCTTTGGTTTGATCGCGTGAACGAGTTTGTCGGGATCACCATTGTTGAGTGCGGCGGAGAAGGCCTCGCTGGTTGTGCCATTCTTTATGCCTACGTAGATCTGAGCGCCAGGTTCAGCATGTGCGATGTACCACATTTCGGTCTTCGCCTCACCATTGAGTTTGGCCGCTAGGTGCTGCGGGGGGTGAACTTGAATAGAAAGATCGCTCTGTGCATCGAGGATCTTTATTAGCAATGGGAAGTTGTCAGATGGGTAGTCGCCAAAGATTTCTTTACGCTGGGTGCTCCACAGTGCGCTCAGAGATTTGCCTTTGAGTGGTCCATTGGTGACGATCGATTGCGCTTCAGGTCGATCTGAGATCTCCCAGGACTCACCGTAAGGTGTTGTAATTTCAGGGAGTTGTCTTTGGTAGATGGTCTCTAGTTTCCTGCCGCCCCAGACGCGTTTTTGGTAGATTGGTTGAAATATAAGTACTGACATAGTGGTGGATTTTGATTAAAGAACGACTCATTTTCTATAAAAAAGGAGGGAAATCCAGAAGTTTGTGTTGGTTTTGTGTTATTCGCACCAGAACGCGACATGTAGGAATCTCCTGCTGAAGTGTGGACAAGTGGTATTTGGCTGTTTATACCAACGTCAGATTTATAGGTGGAGAGAGCTTCACTCAATAAACTGACACCCCATAGAAAATCATGAAAATTTGTTGTATAGGAGCTGGCTACGTTGGTGGTCCGACCATGGCGATGATCGCTAAGAAATGCCACGACATCGATGTGGCTGTAGTGGACTTGAACGAAGCGCGGATTGCGGCATGGAATTCAGATTGTTTACCAATCTTCGAGCCTGGTCTTAAAGAGATCGTCGAAGATCGGCGTGGAAAGAACCTTACCTTCTCGACTGAGGTGAAGTCTTATATCAAATCTGCGGACATCATCTTCATTTCCGTAGGCACACCGACCAAGGAATACGGTATTGGCGCTGGCCAGGCACCGGAACTTGGATATATCGAAGGCTGTGCTCGGATGATTGCGGAAGTCTGTGACGGCCCTAAAATAGTTATTGAGAAGTCTACCGTTCCAGTTCGCACCGCAGAATTGGTAAAGAGCGTTTTTGAAGGCTACGGCAAAGGCCATTTATTTGAGATCCTGTCTAACCCAGAATTCCTAGCGGAAGGTACAGCTATTACCGATCTAGAGAACCCGGATCGAGTTCTGATTGGTGGCGACTCTACGGAGGCTGGTAAGAAGGCCGTGCAGACCGTGGTCGATGTCTATAATCGTTGGGTTCCCCGTGAAAAGATTGTCACCACAAATGTGTGGTCATCTGAGCTTTCTAAGCTTGTGGCTAATGCTTTCCTAGCTCAGCGGGTTTCTTCAATCAATGCAATTTCGGCAGTCTGTGAGGCTTCAGGTGCGGATGTAGAAGAGGTAGCGAATGCCATTGGCATGGATAGCCGTATTGGCCCAAAATTCCTCAAATCCTCTGTTGGTTTTGGTGGTTCGTGCTTCCAGAAGGATATTCTGAACTTGGTCTACCTTTCTGGGCACTTTGGCTTGCCTGAGGTGGCTGAGTACTGGCGTCAGGTCATCACCATGAATGAGTACCAGCGTAAGCGCTTTACCCGCAAGGTGATTCACAGCCTATTTAATACGCTCCAAGGGAAGCGCATTGCTGTCCTGGGATTCGCCTTTAAGAAGGACACGAATGATACCCGTGAATCAGCAGCAATCTATATTTGTCGCGACCTGCTAGAAGAGGGAGCAGACATCGTGGTCTATGACCCACAAGTGCCTGCGGAGGAGATCAAACAGCTCACATCTGATTCGATCAAAATTGCGAGCTCTGCAGAAGAAGCGGCAAAGGGTGCGCACGCGCTGCTAATTCTCACAGAGTGGGATGAGTTTGCTGCATTAGACTACGCTGCGATCTATAAAGACATGGTCAAACCTGCGCATGTCTTTGATGGACGTAATATCCTCGACCCAGCAAAACTTGAATCGATCGGTTTCAAAGCCTCGTGTATCGGCAAAGCATAATAGCTAATTCTTTGATTTTTAGAACGCTACTCGTTGACTGGGTAGCGTTTTTTTGTGTCCAGCTGGGGGACAATAAAAAAAGGGCTCATCGATATCGATGCGCCTTTTTTGTATGAGCATTTCAAGTAAAATAAATGGCATCCCGTAGGGGATTGTCTTCGCTCCACTCAGGATCTACAAAGAGCATTACGGCCACTTCGAAATGGGTTGGGCGGCGAGGGACTCGCTAAAAGCAGTCGAACTGTGTTCTCATCCCCTAAACACAAAAAAGCTCACCATCTCTGGTGAGCTTTTCTTTATCTGCATTTCATAGAAAGAAATGGCATCCCGTAGGGGATTCGAACCCCTATTGCCGCCGTGAAAGGGCGGAGTCCTAACCATTAGACGAACGGGACGCATAGGTTAGCGCGCTTGGCGCGGGCGCAAAGAATCATGCATAAGGGTGTCGCGCAAGATGAAATTTCATTAGAAGCTCATTTTTTTATTCAAGGCCGTTATAAAAGTTGGGCGACAACTCATTGATTCGCCTTGACCTTGAGGTTGACTGAGGTTGTTATCGGCTCTCTGAGATTTTTATCTCGTTCTATTTAACTAACCATGCACGACCAGATGACAAAATCGATCACCCCATCTCGCCTAAGAGTTGCTCTCATGACTATGTTAGCCTTGATACTAGGCCTTTCAATGGCCAGCGCTCAAGACTTCACTGACAAAAAGATCAATTCTGTTCAAGTCCGGTACAAGGGCGCTAAGACGGTAGACGAAGCTCGAATACGCAACTTGATGTCAGTCAAGGCTGGACAGAAGTTCAGCGCCGAAAAGCTAGACGATGACATTCGTTCGCTGGTTGAGAGTGGGCTAGTGGACGACGTAAAGATGTCTGGTGAAGAAAGTGGTGCGGGAATGACATTGATTGTTGAGCTAGTGACACGCCCAGGGTTGGCGGGTGTTGGATTTGCCGGCAATGTGAATTTCACCGATAAGAAGCTAGCGAAGGAAACTAAGATGAAGCCAGGAGCCCCACTGAGTGATGCTGCTATCTACGATGCGCGCAGGAACATAGAGAAGTACTACCTAGGCTATGGCTACCCGGACGTGATTGTCAGCCATCGTATGCAGGCAACCAACCGCAAGGGCTATTCAGATTTGATCATTACCATTGATGAGGGGCAGCAAACTGAGGTTCGTCACATCAAGTTTCGCGGGAACAATGCTTTCAAGTCACATGTCTTGCAGGGAGAGATGGAGACGAAAGAAAAA
>JBLHPP010000188.1:0-5288 GCA_047624385.1 Crocinitomicaceae bacterium | reverse complement strand
GCCGCCTCTAGCGCGGGCATAATAACCTCTCTAACTGAGTCGATACAGACTGGTTTGTCCTCAAATTTAATAATGTCCGGTGCGCGGAGGATGTCGGCAGCTGTGATGTCGAGCGGTTGACCAATCTCGTGACTGAGTGATTTGAGAGTATCAGAGAGAGCCTTAGCGCGTTTCATATCGACGCTGATCGGGCTCGGAGCATTGTCGGTTTGCTTTAGCGAAATGCTAATAGAGACTCGACCACGTGAGATCTTGCCGAGAACGAACTTGCGGACTTCTGAATCGAGTTCGGCATAATTGCGAGGGAGTTGCGCGACAACTTCACCTTGCTTACGGTTAACTGAGCTCACCTCGATGTTGGCGACGAGTGTTTTTGAGGCCTGCGATGCTCGGCCAAATCCGGTCATTGATTTCATACTAGTAGGTCTGATTGTTAGGGTTTTTTAGGTTTTTCAGGGTCATCAGAGTTATTGTTGTCAACAGTGTCTGAAGGTTTGTTTGAGCTTAGCTCGTCGGTGCTTTTATCCTCAGAGTTGTCAGAATCTTCTTCGGCAGAAGGTTCGTCTGGAGTCTGCAGGTTATTTAACACCTCAGGTGATTCACCTTCACTGGTGAGTGAGTCTGCTGATCCGTCATCGAGTTCTTCACCTTCTCCGTCTTTTTGGTGCTCAGGATCTTGTTCGAAATAGTCATGATCATGTTCAAGTTTTTGTCCACCCTCGTCGTCATGATAATGGTCATGATGGTGCTCATGGTCGTAGTCGTGGTCATGGTCGTAGTTATGGTCGTGGTTATGGTCGTGGTTATGGTCGTGGTTATGGTCGTGGTCGTGGTCGTGGTAGTGATCATGTCCATGATCGTGATCGTGATAACCGTCACCACCATCGGCAGCGACAGTGCCAGGAGCTGGCTCGAGTCGTGGCTGATAGCTAGCCATTTCTTCAGCTTCTTTCTCGAGCTCTTTTTTGCGGCTAAAGTAGGCGAACCAAATACAGATTTCGTAGAGCAAGGCCATGGGCACCGCCAGCATACTCAGGGTGAGCATGTCGCCAGTGGGGGTGATGATAGCGGCGATGACAAAGATAGATACGACAGCGTAAGAGCGCGTGCGGCTCATGAGGTCGTAGTCGAGTAGGCCTAGCTTGACCAGAGTCATGACGACCACTGGGAGTTCAAAGGCTAAACCAAAGACGAGGGTGAACTGGGTGGCAAAGGTGATGTACCAACCGATACGCCATTCGTTTTCGACCCCCATGCTACCAGAGTAGACATAGAAGAACTCTAGAGCCTTTGGTAGGACCAAGAAGTAACAGAAAAAGACGCCGGTGAGGAATAAACCAAAGCCAATAATGAGTGCCGGCCATAGCGCTTTTCTTTCGCTCGACTTCAAACCAGGAAGAATAAATTGTAGCACAAAGACCAAGATGAATGGGAAGGCGACGACTACTCCGGCAAAGAATGCCAACTTGAGCGAGAGCATGAAGGTCTCAGTCGGGTGCATCGATTGCATTTTGACGACCTTATTTTTGGCATCAAGCTTGGGGCTAGGTTCTCCTATGAGCAATTCCTTGACGGTGTTTCTAAGTTTGGGACTAACGTCAGGCAGCGCATCGATAAATTTCTGCTTATCCTCCAGAGTGTCGAGCGATTGAGCAGCACGGTAGTAGCCTGCGCATTCGGCGTAGAAGGGGAGTTCTTTTTCCTTAAATTGTGCGTAGAATACAGCCTTAGCCTCAGGGCTTAGACCGGAGGAATAATGGGAGGCGCTTTTGGCATGCTCCCATAGATCCGGAGTGACTGTCGCGGGTAGACGTTCTTGCTGGGATTTTTCCCAGACGACTTCTAGCGGACTGCGCAAGAGATCCATCAAAATGTCTTTGAGTGAATAACACGCAATAGTAGAGATCAATAAGACGACAACAATCCTAGTGATGGCGGTCCGAAGGTCCTCCAAATGCTCGAGAAATGGTTTTTCATCGATATTTTTGTTGGCTTTGTCGCGGAGCTCAAATGCTTTTTTTAAAAGGAACATAGGAAAAGGTACAGTAGAAGAAGACTCGGATGTCGATGGTTGCTGAGTGATTTACTCTGAAACTAGACGCTCAGCTGGGAGAAGTTCTTTCAGCGATCCAATCACTCTATCAGCAATCGAGAAGTCGAGGCAGTCGGTCAGGCGAGAGGGCACGGCACAGGTCTGACAGCCAGCTTCAATAGCGGATTTTGTGCCATTCAGCGAGTCTTCGATCACTAGGCACTCGCTCGCAGGGAGTCCAATCTGGCGGACGGCTTCGAGGTAGAGATCTGGAGCTGGCTTGATACGTGGGGCGTCGCCTTTGCAGACTGAGGTCGTAATCATCGGCATCAGGTTGAGCTTTTCGAGCCAGGGGTCGACCCAGCTATGTGAGGAAGACGAAACGACAGCAATAGGTGTGCCTGCAGCGAAAAGGTCCTCGAACAAGCCACGCACGCCTGGGAGAGCAATTGGGTCTTGTAAGGCTGCTCTTATTTCTATCTGTCGGTCGGGGTTGATTGTGTCCCAGTCGTAGCTCTTGCCAGTGAGATCTTCGAGGTGCTTCTCTGGTGACCAAGTATCAAAATCCGAGCCAATACATTGGACATAGGTTTCGATTGGCAAATCTTGCCCTTCGGATCGGAAGAGTTTGAGCCAGGTTTGGTAGATTGGCCATTCAGTGTCTAAAATGACTCCATCGAAGTCGAAAAATACTGCCTTTGCGTTTGCGAGCATGCTCGAAGAGTAATCGTGGAAAAGGATTTGAAAAGGCGATTCTCACGTCATGTTACAAGCAAGTCATTTTGCCGGGGAGGTGATGGCAAATGAGATTCTAAATTATTGGCTAACTAAGAGTTTTTCACCAAATAATTTGATACAAATGGCACCCAATGGAGCCGTAATAGCGATGCTTAGGACTGCGATTGCAAGGATCAGCTGAGCAGTCTCCTCAGAGGTGCCTGCTATTTCCCCCGAAAGCACCATAGTGAGGGGTACGGCTCCTATCGCAGCTTGGACAGTGGCTTTCGGCCAGTACGCTATCACGCAGAATATCTTCTCTTTGAAATTAAGTTGAGAACCAATGAGAGAAATGCACACCCCAGCGCTCCTAGCGATGAGGCCAACGCATAGAATGGCTAGCCCCGTACCAATAGAGGAAAGGGCTATTTCAGCAATCCGCACTTCGGTACCAATATAGACGAACAAAAGGATTTCGGCGAAGACCCATATTTTACCAAACTTGGCCGCCATCCTACCAGCCAGTTGATCGTGACGCTCTAGGATGAAAAAACCGATAGCCATAATCCCAAGTAACGCAGCGATAGGGAGGGTATTCTTTACGGCTGGTAGCTCAGAGAAATCGTAGAACAGGATGGCTATGGCGATGAAAATGATGACTTTCAGCGTGTCTCTCAGATGGAATTTTTTGAAGAACCAGACAAACAGGTAGCCAAGGAGAGCTCCACCGAGTGCGCCGAGGAAGATTCCAGCCGGGACGCCAATAAGCACGCTGAGCCAACTGGCTTCCTGGCCCGTGCCGATCCCAGCGAAGACGCCAAAGAGCGTGATCGCGATCACATCATCCAGCGATGCACCAGCCAGCACTAGTGTGGGAACTTCCTTCTTCTTACCGAAGCCACCATTCTTCAGTTCGAGCATTGCGGGTACCACGACCGCCGGAGAAACTGCTGCGATGATGAATCCTAGCATGCCTGCTTCGTAGAACTGAAAACCTAAGGCTTGCCAGGCTAGCAAAGTAATGGCTCCACCTTCGATAATACAAGGGATGGTCCCCATCTTGATGGCGGGGCCACCAATCCTATTGAGGGTTTTCTTACTGATGCCTAAGCCCGCTCGAATAAGGATGATAATTAGCGCCACGGTTTTAAATTCCTTAAGTCCCTCAAGGGTGCCGTCGTTGATAATGTCGAATCCGCTGGGGCCTAGAATTAGGCCAGTGGCAATCATGCCGAGGATTCCTGGGAGCCCAAGCTTGTTGAAGAAGAAGTTACCTGTCAGGGCAAATAGGACGATTAGGGCTACATCAAACATCTCAGGATCTCTCTACAGCTATGGTTTACTAGCTGCAAGTAAAGGGATTTATGCTTCTGATCGGCGACGGACTCCAGTGAAATCGACAGTTTTATAGTTCTAACAGTATATTTATGGATACAAAAAAGCTCCACGAGCAAGGCTCGTGAAGCTTTTTAAAAGTGTCTCGAAGGGAATTAGCCAAGCGTTGGCTTCTTCGCGCGACGGACAGAACCAAAACGCTTTTGGAACTTGTCGATGCGACCTTCAGTATCCACAAATGTGGACTTACCTGTGTAGAACGGGTGAGTGTCAGCAGTCACGCCCATTGAGAGAACGTAATACTCTACACCATCAACAGTCTCTTTGTTGGCGGATTTCGCGGTCGAGCGTGTTACGTAACGCTTGCCGGATGTCATGTCTTGAAAGATTACCGGGTGGTAATCAGGATGGATATCAGCTTTCATAGTCTTGATAAGATTGTGCCACGTTTCCAACGCGGCGGGGTGGGGAGATTGCAAATATCTCTAGGGTTGTCAACCATATAGAGGAATTCGTGGTTTATTTCTCTGAGAGATTGGCTGAAGTCATCGTTAGATGCGTGATGTATGGATCGGGCCAACCGCGGAATAGGTATGAGGTTGATGAAGTTAGGACGGTATAATTTTTTCTACCGCGAAAAATACGAAAGAGGCTAAAATTCCAACTAGATGAAACATCTCTACCACGAATTGCACGAATGAGACTAAGCAAGGGCACCTCCGGCAACTAGCGTTGGTGGTGCTGGAAAGAATTTCAAGCGAGGCTAGGCGTGATGAGTGAGCGGATTTTTATCCGTGAACAAAGAATAACGCAGCCATGCGCAGAAAGGCTTTCCAGCCCGAAGGGGGCCTATCTTCAAAAACGAGCTACGCTCGCAAATTTAAAGAATTAATAACTCACACACCGATAGCGGGAGTTGCCGGAGGTACCCTTAACTAAGTGCCATTGAGGTCAGGGTTAAATGCGACCACCGTACAGCTTGGCGACCTATTATTGTTAAGTTTGATTCAGATCGATTTGAAAGGTCTGAACTGAGTAATGTCTAATATCGATCAATCCCTTGTAAACTCAACTCAGCTATAGGAATTCTACCATTCCCGATAGTTTGATCATGCGTAGCGCGTGAAGAGCCACTAAACCGCTGAAAAATCGACAGACTCCCCCGCTGAGAGTGATTCTACCTCATCAGTTTTCACTTCTGAGT
>JBLHPP010000187.1:0-5302 GCA_047624385.1 Crocinitomicaceae bacterium | reverse complement strand
AGGCTTTCCAGCCCGAAGGGGGCCTATCTTCAAAAACGAGCTACGCTCGCAAATTTAAAGAATTAATAACTCACACACCGACAGCGGGAGTTGCCGGAGGTGCCCTTAAGTCTAATTTGCGTGCGCTTTGATACATCAGAAAACCATTTTGATGAATTTGAGAAATTCTGGTAATTCTGGACTGAAAAATTGTCGTGTCGTGTGAAAAAAGTCAATGGACTCAAGCCATGTAGTTCTTCACAGAACTAACAAAATCTCACTCGCTGAATAGATTTTTTAAATCAACCCTTGTAAAGTGATTGAATTTTCAGTATTTACTGAAAGTATGAACGGGGAAGAGAAATTCAAAGAGTCAAAAGATGCATTTATTGCCCAGTGGGGAGCACTGGGATCAAGCTGGGGGATTAGCAGAACAATGGCACAAATTCATGCACTGTTGATGGTAAGTCCAGATCCGCTCAGCACCGATGAAGTGATGGTAGAGCTGGTCATTAGCCGGGGCAATGCACACACCAACCTCAAAGATCTAGTGGGCTGGGGCTTGATTAGAATTATTGTAAAAAAAGGGGAACGCAAAGAGTTCTTCGAAGCGGAGAAAGACGTGTGGAAGATGTTCACTCTGGTTTTAAAAGAGCGTCAGCGTCGGGAGATCGACCCAGCATTGAATTTACTTCAAGACTGCGCCGAGAATACTGAAAACGAAACAACACCTGAAGGTAAGGCCTTCCACAATCAGATGAAAGAGCTCGAGGAATTTGCTCACCTCGCCAGCAATGCTGGCGGCAAGATTAGCCGACTCAAGTATGGACCAGCACTAAAAATGGTAGCCAAATTGCTAGGAGTGGCTCCCTAGAATAATTGAATTTAAACTTTTAGTCTATCGTGGTGATAGACTGACTAAACAATAGAAAATAAAACAATGGTCAATCAAATCGTAGTGTATGCTGTTTATGTCGTGGTGAGTGTTGCGCTGACAATCTGGGTTGCAAAAACATTACACAAAAATGGTAGGGTGTTTCTACTAGAGGCATTCCGTGGTAATGAAGAGCGTGCTGACGCTGTCAATCATCTGCTAGTCGTTGGCTTTTACCTCATCAATATCGGCTTCATACTTCTGTTCCTTAAATGGGGAGAAAGAGCCCAAGATGTTATTGGTGGGATCGAATACTGCGCTACCAAGCTCGGGTTCGTGATGCTTGTGCTCGGCGGTATGCATTTCTTCAATATGTATAATTTTGATAAGATGCGCAAGAAGGGCAGAGCTCCTCAGGTTCCAGGCTATCCTCCAGTAGTACCGCAGCAATAATTATTTAATTTAGAATTAACTTTCTAAAATAACTGAAAATACAGTAATGGAAATCAATCAGGAAATTAGCACTCTAGAAGTCTACTATGATGGCCGCTGCGCGATGTGTGGTCGTTTCAAGAATTGGCTAGAGCAACAAGAGCTCCTCATAGGAGTGGAGTTCTTGAGCTACGCATCTGAGGCTGCTAGAGAGCGATTTCCTGATCTTCCTGAGTACAAGCCGGATAAGGCGATGGTGGTCCGCACCGACAAAGGTGAGATATACCGCGGGGCTGAGTCTATCGTCATGATTCTATGGGCTTGCAGTGAATACCGAAAGTTGGCGATGAAATTACGCAAGCCAATATTCCTTCCCTTAGCGAGTAAGATTTACCCGTTGATAGCCAGCAACCGTTACGTAATTTCAAAATTACTCACCAACGAGGGCAAACTTAAAACCGAATTACAAAAGCAGAAGGACGAATGTGGCGACGGTAGTTGCGATTTATAAACTGAAGTGGATCACTATTAAAAAATAATTATCATATGACTTTAGAATATTTTATCCGGTTAGCTGGGGTGGCTCAGATCTGTCTAGTTTTAGGCTCAGCATTCATTCCAAAATGCCTCAATTGGCAGAGTGCTATGGGGAGTGCAAATAGGCTAACTCGTCAGATGTTCTGGACCTATGCTTGTTACATATTAGCGATGCACCTGTTCTTCGGAGTTATCTCTACCTTTGCAGCAGATTCTCTCATGACTGGGGACATCCTCGCTGTAGCTTTGAGTGCGCTCATGTGGCTATGGTGGACTATCCGAATTATCCTTCAGTTCTTTTGTTTTGATCGGACTTGTATCCCTCATACTCGATTCAATGTGTTAGCCGAGTGTGTCCTAGTCCTACTCTTTGTCTTCTTGGCTGTAGTTTATGGAATCGTATTGTGGTGGAATGTCCTATGAATCCGTTTCTAGTCACTCTTTTGTTAGGCGTGTTGCTCGTTGTCTTCGCTAAGTTGATTTTTGATCGCTGTGAGTTCGCGAGGCCAATCGTTTGGTTACTAGCATTGATCCCTTATGGGGTAGTGCATCTAGCAAGCATCGACCTCGCTCCCTTCTACAGGATGGTTCTGCTTTGTAGTGTGTTGATGGCGGGGATGAAGTGGGTGGTTTATAGCGAGTGGAGGAGAAATGGGAGAGCTATCCTGAATTGGAGCCGATGGTTCTGCTTTGGTTTTCTTTGGTTCGGTATGGAGCCTATGGCTTGGGTTGGTAAGAGGCGGGCACTCGAATGGAAACGCGATGCCTATTGGGGACTTGGCTGCTGTGTGGTAGGTGTGTTAGCTCTAGTGCTGATGGCTGGGATCCATGTGTCAGCTGTGATTCCACTTTTTATAGCGATGAGTCTAGGTTTTCACTACGGCGCGCTGCGGCTGCTCACTGCATTTTGGCGGCTTCAAGGCCGACCCGTTAGAGCTTTATTTAGAAACCCTCTAGTGACGCAGGGCTTTGCCGACTTCTGGGGGAATCGCTGGAATTTAGCATACTCGCAAATGATGGCACGTGCAGTAAAACGCCCATTACAGCGCAAACTCGGTCGCCGCGGCGCCCTGTTCGGAGTCTTCATAATCTCAGGCGTGTTACATGAGTTAGCCATCACTGTGCCAGTTCAGGCTGGCTACGGTCTACCGACTTGCTTCTTTTTACTCCAGGGCACATTCACAGTTTTTGAGAAACGAGGAGGAATCTGGCCTGGGATTCTCTGTGGAGCTAGTTTGCTAGTTACTTTCCCATTACTTTTTCCGATCGCCTTTGTGGAGGCTGTTATAATCCCAGTACGTAATGTGCTAAACTTTAATTAATTATGAAAACAATAGTGATAGTGGGAGCCAATGGCTTCCTTGGTCGTGTCCTTTCACGCTACTTTATTCAGAAAAAATGGAATGTGATAGGAATTGCTAGAACTCAAAGAGGAGTCGTCGATGGAGTCGACTTTGTCGAGTGGGACGGGCAAACCCTGGGAGCCTGGACGGAAGCTCTGGAATGGGTCGACGTGTTGGTCAATCTAGCCGGGAGATCTGTCAATTGCCGCTATGGTGAGGAGAATCGGCGAGCTGTGCTCGACTCACGAGTGAAAACAACTCAGTTGATTGGCCTGGCTGTGGCTCAGTGTGACAATCCACCAAAGGTCTGGATCAACTCAAGCACCGCAACCATCTACCGCCATGCAGAGGATAGACCGCAAGGGGACTTTGACGGCGAAATAGGTAAGGGCTTCTCAGTCGATGTTGCCAAAGCCTGGGAAAAGGCATTCTTCGATAATGCGATCGATGGAGTCCGAAAAGTTGCGATACGCTCAGCGATAGTAATGGGTGAGGAGCCCGATACAGCATGGAAGGTACTTCAGCGTCTTGCTAGCCTAGGACTTGGTGGTAAAATGGGGGACGGCAAGCAAATGGTGAGCTGGATATCAGATCTAGATTTTGTCCGAGCTGTAAAATGGTTGGCTGAGAACGCTACAGCCACAGGCACCTACAATCTGAGTGCGCCCAATCCGGTAAATAACGTGAGTCTCATGCGCTGCCTGCGAGAGAGCGCTGGAATAAAGGTAGGGCTGCCAGCTACAAAGTGGATGTTAGAAATTGGTGCGTTCTTCATGCGCACAGAAACCGAATTAGTCCTCAAAAGCCGCTGGGTAGTGCCAGCTAGGCTACTCCAGGAAGGATTTCAGTTTAAAGACCCCGACTTGATAGAATGGAGTAAGGTGTGATGAAGGAGGAGCGTGTAAAAGAACTCCCTCATGTTAGCGTGGGAGACAGTCTTTGGGCATTTTGGGACAGTGGCCTGAGAGCTATATTTTCTGCAGCAGGCATATTCATAATACTACTTCTATTTGTGGAAGGTGGTTCTGCTATTTTTGTAGCTTTCATCGCAGCCTTGGTTCACGCAGCTGCCTACACAGTGCTCGGTTTGCCTCTCTACCTCATCTTTTGGCCCAAGCCTGGGTCAATTATCTGGAGATGGCAGGTTGCCTTGCCGCTTGGTTTTTTACTAGGCTGTGTGCCTTTCGTAATTATTTCATTTGAGAGTATGGCTTGGTTACTTACCGGGTGTTACGGGCTGGTCAGTGCATTAGCCTCCTTGTGGGTGAACAAAAATAGACCGAGGGACCTTGATGACTATAATTGAACTAGAAACCCATATTTTAGCGCCAATAGAGAGGGTGTTCGACCTAGCACGTTGTATTGACCTACACATGGATTCTACTGGTACTACTGGCGAGAGAGTTGTCGCAGGACGCCGTGCAGGACTGATTGGGCTTGGAGAAACTGTGACTTGGGAAGCGCGCCATTTTGGAGTGCGCCAGCAACTCGAAAGCGAAATAACCGACTATCGGCACCCACACATGTTTGAAGACTCGATGCGTAAAGGTGCATTCAAGAGCCTGCGGCATGTCCATTCATTCGAAGAGACTGAGCAGGGGACTCTCATGCGAGACATCTTCCATTATGAGGCCCCCTTTGGTATCTGTGGCAGACTAGCAGAAAGCATCTTCCTCACACGTTATCTTCAGCATTTCTTAAAGGAGAAAAATACCCATCTAAAGGAAATCGCTGAATCTGATGGGTGGAAGAAATACTTGTAGCATCGAGGTTAAAGGGGGAAGGCTTGGACGATAGAAACAGGAAGGAAGCGTTCAGACCAGAGTGCCAGTTTTCAGACAGTTCTTAATTGGAGCGCAGCGACTTCTACCGCGAAAAATACGAAAGACACTAAAGAGCCAGCTCGATCAAACACCTTTACCACTAATCGCACGAATGATAAGGCTGAAATGTGGCGGCGGTTTCCAACCGCCCAGCCATCAAACATATATCCCGCAACGGAATTATACCCCCCCCTAATTCATCATTCCCTAAAGCCCATCCAGTGGACTCACCACTCCCAACCCATTTGCGCCTATCGCAACATGCAGATAAATCTCAGTCGTAGTTATGTCCTCATGTCCTAGCACTACTTGGA
>JBLHPP010000186.1:0-5307 GCA_047624385.1 Crocinitomicaceae bacterium | reverse complement strand
GCAAAGGAATACAAGAGATCAAAATAAGCAGATCAAAGAAGGAAATCGTCCCGAAGGCTTTGAAAAAGACACACCCAAGGGCGCTCAAAAAGACTGCGATGCTCGCTGGACAAAAAAGAATAATGAAGCTCACTTTGGCTACAAGAATCACGCCAAGGTTGATGCTAAAAGTAAACTCATCGACTCTTATGCGACAACGACCGCAAGCGTTCACGACAGCCAAGTTTTTGAGGTTCTTTTAGATGAAAAGGATAAAGCCGTCCTAAGTGATAGCGCCTATAAATCTCAGACCAACGAAGACATCCTGCTCAAGCGCAATCTCGAAGATTTCACGATGCTCAAAGCGAATAGAAACTCGCCATTGAGTGATGAAGATAAGATTTACAACAAGAAGGTCAGCCGTATTCGAGTGCGGGTAGAGCACGTGTTTGGCAGGATGAAACACATGAAGTCAGACCTCTTTCGGCGAATAGGAATCAAAAGAGCGAGTCAGCACAACGCCCTATGCAATTTGACTTACAATATGGATAGGTATGCCTTCTTGCAGGGATAATCCCGTGAAACCCCGATCAATAGGGCTCCCACGCCCAGAATAAACAAAAACCCCACACACCATAGACTACCTCTCCGCCTAAAATTGCCAAACCTTGACCGATGAAGACAGCTAGAAATGCAAAAAACTAGCAGCTCCACTCAAATGACGGCTTAGCGAAGGTTGCCACAAGGGCAATGGCACTTATTTAAGTCTATTTTGGTGAGCTTTAAGCCGCATTATTTTGCTTCGTCGTGCTAGCTATTTGTTCCATCTATAAAGATGCTAGCTACTGAATACTAGCTACTTGCTACTCGATAAATGACACCTCAATAAGTCTAGATCTTCCATTGCGTCGATTGACGACCAAGACCCTTAATAAAGTGCCATCTAGTTTTAGGTTAAGCCTCTCGATCTGCTCTAGCAGTATCGCCAGTATTGAGCGCCTGATGGGTAGTTGTTGGCGATAAATTACAGATAAATGATACTCGATAGAGCTACTTCCCAATGGGGGATGGGCTTAGTACAGGTTTGGCATAGACTGGTGAGGACAAGTCTCGACATCGAGGGGGATCTGCCGCATGACTGGTTCTCGGGAGTCATCCCCGAACGCGCCATGTCAGATAGTCAGCAATACATTTACCCAGTTTTTGAGCAACAGAAAGCAGACCTCCTGCTCCACCTTCTAGAGAAAAATAGCGATTGGCGGCAGGTGCTGGTATTCCTCCGTACTCGGGAAGGTGTGCATGAGCTTGCGAGCGAATTGAACAAGGCTGATATCCGTACTGAGTCACTTCATGGTAAGCAAAAGCAAGAGGTGAAGGATCGCTCATTGAGGAGTTTCCAAGAGGGGGGATGCCGGGTTCTTGTGGTGACAGACGCTTTAGCTAGAGCTATGGACTGGTCTGGTACAGCAGTGGTGGTCAACTATGACTACCCCGAGCTAGAAGAAGATTACCTCACTAGAATCGCTGCAGTTTCCTTGATGTCCACCTTTGTGACACCACAAAATAAGAGAGAGCTGGAGAGCCTCGAGGCTAAACTAGGATTGTCTCTCGAGCTGCTAGTTGCGGATGATTTCGCCTACGACCCACGAGAAATCAAAGAACGTGTCGTACGTAACAAGACAAAGAAAAAGGGGCCACGTTCGAAGCCACTTGAGCACAAAAAGAAGAAGTGGAAGCCGAAGAAGTACACGCGCTAGGGGGTGCTATTTTTTTAGCATATTAGGAATTTTTCTTGAGTTTGTTGTGTTGCTGTTGATGCTGTGAGGCGCAGATCATGGAGAGTAGAAAGAAGGTAGTAATCGCATGCGGAGGGACTGGGGGTCACCTCTTTCCTGGAGTGGCAGTGGCGCAAGAAATGAAGCGCCGCGGGCACACCGTGCGGTTGCTTATTTCTGAGAAGAAAGTGGATGCCCAGGCATCTGAAAAATATGGCGATCTAGAGTTTGATACAGTGCCAGCCATCGCTAAGCCTGCAACACTCTCGCTCAAGATGCTTCCTTTCCTCTGGAAGATGATGAAGACAACGTCTAAGTGTAAGGGATTGCTGAAAAATTTTGAAGCGGATACTGTGATTGGCATGGGTGGGTTCACCTCACTTCCTCCAGTGATGGCGGGTAAAAAGTTGGGAGTCAAAACATTCGTCCACGATTCCAATGCCCTTCCCGGTAAAGCAAACCGACTCACAGCAAAATGGTGCGACAAGGTGTTGCTAGGGATGGAGGAAGCTCGCCCGTATTTCCCAAAATCTGAGATCGAAATCACAGGCACGCCGGTGCGTGAAGAACTTCATAGCCTGCCACCTCGCGCAGAAGCAGCAGAAAAACTAGGCCTGAACCCTTCTTTGAAGACGGTCTTGGTGATGGGCGGGAGCCAAGGAGCTAGGCAGCTCAACAGACTGGTGGTAGAAGCATCGAAGGCGATGCCAGATATTCAGTTCATCCACATCACTGGAAACTTTGACCACGATCGAGTCAAAGCCGACATGGGAGAGCATTGTTCCAATCATAAGCTGATCGCATTTTGCGATGACATGGCAAGCATTTACGCCGCTACAGATTTGGTTCTAATGCGCGCTGGAGCATCGAGTTTGAGCGAGATTTCCTACTTGGGCTTAGCTTCGATATTAGTTCCGTATCCGCATGCTGCTGATGACCACCAAACGAAAAATGCAGAAGTCTTCGCGAACGCAAATGCTGCAGTTCTAAGGCAGGAATCTGACCTGGATGCTGGGATGTTAGTGGCAGAGGTGACTTCAATTTTTGAAGGATCAGAGAATTTAGAAAAGATGAGTGCCGCCTCGGCAGCCCTCGGAGTGAAAGACGCGGCGACCCGCGTCTGTAGAGTGATAGAGAATGTCTAATGAATGATTTTAGTGAGAGATTGATGCAGCAAGGAGCTCCGCTGCGAGTCCACCTTATTGGTGTGGCGGGATCGGGCATGAGTGGCTTAGCTTCTCTGTTGTTAGGCATGGGCCACAATGTGAGCGGCTGTGATCGCGTCACTAGTGCTGAGACTGAACGTCTGCAGCGTGCAGGATTATCATTTTCCAGCCCGCACAACGCGCATTCTGTAGCCGATGCTGACGTCGTAGTCTATTCCTCCGCTATTCGTGATGAAAATGTGGCATTGGCCGCTGCTCGGGAGGTTGGGATTACGACGGTTCGTCGTGCTGAATGTCTCGCTGCCATTTTAGCGACTAAGGATGGAATCGTCATTTCTGGAACACATGGGAAGACCACTACTTCAGCGATGAGTGCGCATGTGCTGCGGCGTGGTGCCGTCCATCCATCTCACTATGTTGGAGCTGAGATTCCAGTCTTAGGCACTAACGCCCATTGGGATGAACAAGGTGAGTTGATGGTTGCTGAGGGGGACGAGAGTGATGGAACTCTGGCTCTTTATCAGCCAAAGCACGCCGTGGTCCTTAATGTGGAAGAGGAGCATCTCGATTTTTATAGTGGGATTGATCACATTAAAGAGGTCTTCACTACTTTGTTAGATAGGACCTCAGGGACTGTGATTTATTGCGGTGAATGCCCAGTCGCTTCAGAGCTCTGTGGATCCCGAGAAAATTCGATTTCCTATGGCTGGGGCGCTACCGACTACGTGGCCGAAAATATTAAAGAGCAGGGAGGTATTGTAGCGTTTGATGTGATCCACCAAGGTGAAAATCTCGGACGCGTTGAGCTAGGAGTTCCTGGCCGGCATAATGCCCTCAACGCTCTAGCATCGATAGCTCTGGCTGCTGTCTGTGGGGTTTCATTTAACGACGCTTCACGTGCGCTCGCTACCTTTGCCGGTGCTCGCCGTCGATTTGAAACTAAGTACCTCAGTTCGCGCTTGAGAGTGATCGATGACTACGGCCACCACCCTACTGAGCTAGCGGCAACATTACAGACTGCTCGCTCGCTCGCACCGAAACGTATTGTCGTTTTATTCCAACCACACCGCTTTAGCCGAACTCAAAAGTTAGCGGATGATTTTGGGAGAGTTCTCCAGGTTGCTGATAGGGTCTTTGTGACTGACATTTACCCAGCATCTGAGTTGCCGATTGATGGAGTCAGCGGCCAGACGATTGTCGACGCCATGAAGGCGCATGGAAATATTCAAGCAGAAGTTGTTGGAGCCGTTTCCCAAGCACACTACGCGGTGGGGAATGCTCTTAAAGAGGGTGATATGTTGATCACTCTAGGTGCCGGGAACGTGCACGAGGCCGGCACGAAAATTGTACGAGATCAGGTGGTCTTAGAGGATCTCCTTGGTGAGTGTGGTGATGGGGATGCTAAAGTGGATCTGTATGAGCCGATGCGTAAACATACCACGATGTTAGTCGGTGGTCCCGCCCAGTTCTGGGTAGAGCCCCAGACTCATGACTGTTTTGCTAGAGCAGTGAAGTATTGCCGTGATCGAGGAATTCCAGTTCGAGTTATCGGACGTGGATCAAACTTGTTAGTCCGTGATGGAGGTATCCGTGGCGTACTTATTCACCCATCGAAAGGCGTCTTTGGTGAGGTCACTGTTGATGGTAATACTGTGACTGCGGGGGCTGGTGTGCGCTTTAAAAAGCTCGCGAGTGTGGCTCAGAAGGCCGGTCTGACTGGCTTTGAGTGGATGGAAGGGATTCCAGGTAATGTCGGTGGCGGACTTAGGATGAATGCGGGAGCAATGGGGACTGAGACATTTGACCAAGTAGTGGAGGTGACATTCCTCGATGAAGATGGTGAGATTCGTACCCGCACCCGCGACGAGATCGAGGCTCATTATCGAAACGTGCCCGAGCTTCGTCGTAGTTTTGCATTGAGAGCTAGCTACAAAGGCGAGCCGGCTGACCCTGGAGCCATCCAGCAAAAGATGGTGGCCTCGATGGGGAAGCGTCGTAGTTCACAGCCGCTTGCTGCTAGTGCAGGATGTGTTTTCAAGAACCCCGACTTGATGCCGGCAGGCATGCTAGTCGACACTCTAGGCTTCAAGGGGTCAAGTGTGGGCATGGCGAGAGTCTCGCTAGAGCATGGTAACTTTATTGTGAATGACGGAAAGGCATCAGCGCAGGATGTGCTCGACCTGATTGACAAAATCCGCACAAAGGCGAAACAAGAGAAGAACGTTGTGCTAGAGACCGAAGTGCAAATTATAGGTGAAGACACTTTCCTATTTTAATATTTAGAACAATGAACAAAGAGATCAAAATAGCAGTAGCCATGGGTGGTCCAGGCTCTGAACGTGATGTTTCTATGGCAACAGGCAAGGCCGTGCTTCAAGCCTTGATTG
>JBLHPP010000185.1:0-5334 GCA_047624385.1 Crocinitomicaceae bacterium | reverse complement strand
CTAACAAGAATCATTTGCAATTGATTCTGAAAGCCGCTCAAATCTTAGCTTTACTGACATCAAAGGTCCAAGCGGTGGTAGCTGCACACCATAGTATAGAACGGTGTAAATTGAGCATCGAGAAGTTTATGGACTGGATGCTTTCATGTTTATCACAACTCGACTCCATGAATATTGCGTATCCATACCGACTGAGGGAGTTGTCACATGAAGTTCGAATAAAACGTAAGACTTTAGCCCAGAGAAGGATAGATCACCTTAAGTGCTTAGGTTGACGCCAATGGGATATACCCTTAACTGGTAAAGCTTCAGTGATTATATGAGATTTGACTTGGCAAGACACTCACTTGTGTGCAGTTTGCCGCTTCCCGCCGCTCATTCCGAGTAGCGTTTATCTTATAAAACATTATTTATTATGGTAGCACTTAGACTAAATCGCCAAGGCACGAAAGATCGTCCTTTCTACAAGATTGTTGCAGTAGACAGCCGCGCACGTCGCGACGGCCGTTACATCGAGCAAATTGGATCATACAATCCAATGCTTGAAGGCACAAACTTCTCTATCGACATCGCCAAGGCGGATGCATGGATCGGTAATGGCGCTCAGCCATCTGACACGGTTCGTGACATCATCAAAAAGGCTCGTAAGGCAGCTCTCGAAGCTTAACTCACGAATCAACTGATTTTTTTAGAAGCCGCTCATTCATTTGAGCGGCTTCTTTGTGTCTAGGCTGAAAGTTCAATTCTGACCATGTTTGGACTGGCGAATCAGTCCTCGTGAGTCGACACGCCTTTAAATCCTATTAAATAGCATAGCTGTACCGAAAAGTGCTTGCACGCTAGCGGATCTGAATAGACTCTCGCGCCATGGATTATGCCTCTCTTATTGAGAAACGACGTGAGCGCTTCGCCGCAGTAGAAGTACTCATTACAGACCCGAATCTTTTTTCAGATCAAAAGAAGGCATCGGAGATAATGCGTGAGCATGGCCGGCTCAAAGACCTGCTAGGCATGTGGTCCACCCTGCAATCCGCCAAGGTCAACCTTGCTGAGAACAAGGAACTCGCTAAGGAAAATGATCCTGAGATAGTCGAGCTCGCCGAGATGGAAATCCCCGAGCTCGTGGAAACTATCGAAACTCTATCCGAAAAGGTACAATACTCACTACTCCCCCGTGATGAAACTGAAGATCGCGACGCTCTTGTTGAGATTCGTGCGGGTGCTGGCGGCGACGAAGCCTCGCTTTTCGCCGGCCAGATCATGCGTATGTACGAGCGCCATGCTGAAACTCGCGGCTGGAAAGTCCAACACCTCGAGTCCTCACCCTCTGAAGTCGGCGGCTTCAAAGAAGTTATTCTAAAAGTCACTGGTGAGGAAGTATTCCGCTACCTCAAATACGAATCAGGTGTCCACCGTGTGCAGCGTGTTCCAGCCACTGAAACTCAGGGAAGAATCCACACCTCTACCATCACCGTCGCCGTCCTCCCAGAAGCAGAGGAAGTAGATATAGAACTAAAAAAAGAAGACCTCCACATCCAAGCAACACGCTCAGGTGGGTCTGGCGGACAGCACGTAAACACAACTGACTCCTGTGTGCAGATCACCCACCTACCCTCTGGACTTCAGGTGAAATGTCAGGACGGACGAAGCCAAACTCAGAACCGTGAATTAGGTCTTCAAATCATGCGTGCCAAACTTTTTGAAGCGAAGGTGCGCGAGGAATCGGACAAGTATTCAGCCCAACGTAAATCGTTGATCGGATCGGGTGATCGCTCAGAGAAAATTCGCACCTACAACTTCCCACAATCTCGCGTCACAGATCACCGAATCAACTTCACATCCCACAATATGGATGGAATCCTCAATGGTCAGCTCGGAGAAATCACAGAGAACCTGATGAAGAAAGAAATGGAGCAACGTCTTGCCGACGCCGACATGGAGTAACACTAATCGACTTTATCACCTTGAAAACCATCCTTGAGACACTCGACTCTGGCACTCTTTGGCTTGAGAAAAAAGGCGTAGACGATGCGCGTCGCAATATGCAGCTGCTGGTGTGTCACCAACTTGACTGCTCTAAAATTCAACTCTACACGCGCTTTGACGAGCCGATGAGTGAGGATTCCTTGGCTCCATTACGCGCTATGCTAAAGCGACGCGGGAATCGTGAACCGCTGCAGCACATTCTCGGCACAGTGGAGTTCTACATGCGCGACTTCTACACTGACGCGCGCGCGCTCATTCCGCGTCCAGAGACAGAAGAGCTTTGTGAGGTCGTCCTCAAGCAACTATCCCCATCAGCGCCAAGTGAAATCCTAGATATGGGGGCCGGTTCTGGAGTAATCGGTATCACCCTAGCATTAGAGTACGGCTCACAATCTAAAGTGAGCTGCGTGGACATCTCCAAAGACGCGCTCGAGTTAGCTCAGAAAAACATCACATCGAACGGCGCTGAGAATTGCACTGTTAAGCAGAGCAACTTATTTGATGGGCTGGATTCGAAATATGACCTCATTGTTGCGAATCTCCCCTATGTTCCTGAGCTTGACCGCAGCTCACTAGCGGCCGAACTCACGTATGATCCAGACCTTGCCCTCTATTCAGGTAAAGACGGACTGGACATCATCCGCAAATTCATTCAGAAATGTCCATCCTATCTTAAGGATGGCGGCAATATCGCTCTCGAAATCGGCATCCATCAGAATCTCGAAGTAGAGAATCTCCTGGCGGACGAAGGATTTGTCGACATCAAAACTTTCCCAGATCTCTCAGGCATCTATCGTTTCCCAACGGCGCGTTGGAGCGGCAACTAACTTATCACAACAGCTCTTAAACTCTCATTTATCATGGATAAACTTATCGTACATGGTGGTCGCAAACTCAGCGGATCAGTCAATATTTCAGGTGCAAAAAACGCGTCGCTCCCCATTCTAGCGGCAGCGTTACTTACCGATGAAGATGTCATCATCCGCAGAGTGCCTGACGTCTCAGACACTAATTATATGATTCAGATTCTCTCTGCACTAGGCGCTCAAGTTGAGCGATCCAGTGGCACCGTTAGAATCAATGCTAAAGACATCACCCACGACGCTCCATACGAACTAGTGCGTAAAATGCGCGCATCCATCTGCGTCATGGGCCCCCTTCTCGCTCGCCTAGGTAAGGCGCGCGTCTCACTCCCCGGCGGCTGCGTCATTGGCGACCGCCCTGTCGACCTCCACCTCAAAGGCCTCCGAGCTATCGGCACTATGATAGATATGGAAGGTGGCAATATGGATATGACCACACCGAATGGGCTTATCGGCGCCGAAGTAGACCTCCGAGGTAAGCAAGGCCCGACAGTACTAGGTACTGACAACCTCATGATGGCCGCAGTACTAGCTAAAGGCACAACAGTCATCCAATCCGCCGCCGCTGAACCAGAAGTTGTCGACCTAGCAAACTTCCTCATCGGCATGGGTGCAAAGATCGAAGGCGCAGGTACTCGCCGTATCACAATCGAAGGTGTTGAAAGGCTACACGGTGTTGAGCATACTATCATTCCCGACCGCATCGAGGCTGGCACCTTCATGGTCGCTGGTGCTATGGCTGCCGGAAAAGAAGGAATCACTATCAATCGAATTTGCCGCGAACATCTTGCTCCAGTGGCAGAGAAACTTACCGAGGCCGGCCACAATGTTCAATTCAACGAAGCAGGAACATCCGTCACAGTATCTCCAGGTGAGCACCCAACTGGCGCCAATATAGTCACAGCTCCTCACCCAGGCTTCCCCACAGACATGCAGGCGCAATTTTCCTCACTCTTCGCGGTAACCAAAGGAATTTCAGTCATCGAAGACACCATTTTCCCACAGCGTTTTATGCACTGCGCCGAAATGGGCCGCATGGGCGCCAATATAAAGGTAGATAGCGGGACGGCTGTCATCGAGGGTGTCGAGGCTCTCTCTGCCGCACCTGTTATGGCTTCAGATCTGCGCGCATCAGCTGCACTTGTTCTCTCAGCTCTGACAGCTAAGGGCTCCACTGAGATCAATCGAGTCTACCATATCGACCGTGGTTACGAACATATCGACGAGAAATTGCTCACTCTAGGCGCTGACGTCGAACGTGTCCAAGAATAGGGAAAACCCCTCCTAGATCACTGATAATGAGCGATCTACTAAAGTGAATAAGCGGTTTATTTATATGTCAGAAAGAATAGGCCACTTAAAAGTGTGCTAAACATCTAAAAATACCTTGACGAAGCCCTATCTGTAAAGGAGATTCCGTCCCTTGATACGCGATTCTGCGTGTTGACAAATTTTATGGGTGATTTGTGTACGTATCACTCACTCCAGTTCACCACTAGCTAATCATGGCATCTAAAAAAGTAGCGAAAAAAACCGCAATAAAAACAGCAGCGAGTAAGTCTACTGTTAAGAAAGTAGCAGCAAAGAAAACTGCAGCTAAAAAGACAGTCGCTAAGAAAACTCCCGCAGCAAAAAAGACGGCAGTAAAAAAGGCTGCTCCCAGAAAAGTAGCCAAGGCCAAGAAGGCTCCTGCCGCGCCCAAGTCAAAGTTGCAGGCGCTCCTCGATGCTGAAACAGAAGCGAAAGCCAAGCGTGCTAAGAAAACTCCCAAGAACCGTATCGACACACCTGAAATTCAGGAAAAAGTACGTGAACTTATCAAACTAGCCAAAGAGCAGGAGTACCTCACCTATGATGACATCAATGAGATCCTCCCTAACGACCTCGTTGAACAGGCCGATGTAGAGGCAATTCTCGAACGACTCCGCTCCATGGAGTTCGATATCATTGACGCCTCTGAAGTTGACCGCTACCGCGACAAGAAACGCGAAGGCGCCAGCGAAAGCGAGCCCAAGTCTGAGCAAAAACTCGACATCCTCGATGACCCGGTCCGTATGTATCTCAAGCAAATGGGTCAAGTCCCGCTGCTTACTCGTGAACAAGAAGTTGAGATCTCTAAGCGTATCGAGGACGCTGAGCTAACAGTTCAGAAATTCCTTCATCGCTTCGGGTTTGTGCCAGACTCATACCTTCAGCTTGCAGACAAACTCATCAAAGGCAAAGAACGCTTCGACCGCGTCATCCTCGACAAGAAGATTGAATCGCGTGAGCGCTACATGAAGACGCTTCCTAAGCTCTGTGATCAACTCCGCCAGTGCCACGAGGAAACCGACAACATTTTCCGTAAGCTCAATGCCAAGAATCCACGTGGTGTGGCTAAGCTTGAAGCTGAGCTTGAAAAGCAACTAGGCGTCATCGCCAAGATCTATCAGCGCTTCTACTACAAGCAGAAAGTCGTTGAAGACTTCTGTGAAGTTGTCGAAGA
>JBLHPP010000184.1:0-5346 GCA_047624385.1 Crocinitomicaceae bacterium | reverse complement strand
GCGCAAGGCTGCGTTATTCTTCGTTCACGGATAAAAATCCGCTCACTCATCACGCCTAGCCTCGCTTGAAATTCTTTCCAGCACCACCAACGCTAGTTGCCGGAGGTGCCCTTTAGCGTTTTTCGTGGTTTCACAATTTCTTCTGAACTCGGATCGCAACTACTTCTAACTTGCATCTTGAATGCTAGCCACTAACACTCATGACATGATTCGTCCTGACAGCCGCGATATTGACGCCCTTCGTCCAATCTCTTTCATGCCCAATGTGGCACCCTACGCCACTGGCTCCGTACTAGTTTCCTTTGGTAACACACGCGTCATATGCGCCTGCACTATCGAAGAAGACGTGCCGCGCTGGATGAAGTACCAAAAAGTCAAAGGTGGCTGGCTCACCGCTGAGTACAGCATGCTTCCATACTCCACACTCGACCGTAAGCAGCGCGATATCACGCGCGGTAAAATCGATGGGCGTTCCTCAGAAATTCAGCGCCTTATCGGCCGCTCGATTAGAGCTGTGGTCGACCTCAAAGCACTCGGCCAACGCACGCTCTGGATCGACTGCGATGTGCTCCAGGCCGACGGAGGCACTCGCACCGCATCCATCACTGGCGGCTGTGTCGCAGTAGCTATTGCGCTCAACAAGCTTATCTCTGAAGGAAAGCTTAAGAAGTCACCACTCAAGCAATTGGTCGCGGGCATCTCAGCTGGAGTTTACAAAGAGACTCCAATTCTCGATCTCAACTACCCAGAAGACCGAGACGCCAGCGTCGACTTCAACGTCGTCATGACCGAGGACCTCAACTTCGTAGAAATCCAAGGATCTGGCGAAGAGGCAACATTCTCATCCGAACAAATGGCTGCGATGTTAGAGCTCGCAAGAAAAGGCACCATCGAGATCGTAGAACTTCAGAAAGCAGCCATTGCCGCAGCAGATCAGCCAGCCAAAGAATCTCTCGCCGACTTGGCCGCAGCTTTCGGTCAATAAGGTTCTTCCCTCAATAGCAATCATTTAAGTCTATTTTGGTGAGCTTTGAGACGAATCATTTTGCTTCATTGTGCTAGCTACAAGTCAAACCACACCTCAAGAAGTCTAAATCTTCAAGTGCCTGGATTGACCACCAAGACCACTTAAATATGAGCCATTGGGCTCTTGCGCATTTTATTTATCCCTCTCTGATTGTATCGGAGAGGGATTTTTTTATTCTGCTTTGTACACGAGTAATTCTTTCTTAGGTATGGTGATCCCCTCTTTATCAAAGAGCTCCTTCACCTGTTTAGTGAGCTCCCAATACACCGGCCAATAGTCTTCAGTCTTGACCCAAGGTCTCAAGAAAATCACCACCGCCACATCGGAAAGTGCGTTGACTCCCACCACTGGCTCAGGCTTATCTAACACGTTCTCGTGCTTACTTGCCATCTCTAGTAATAGAGCACTAGCGCGCTCAATGTCATCGTCGTGACTGATATGAAAGAAGAAATCAACCCGCCGTACCGAGCGCGCATTGTAGTTAGTTATCGTGTTCCCCCATGCCTTACGGTTTGGTATAACTAACTCTTTATTATCGATAGTCACCAAGGTGGTGGAAACGAAGCTCATCCGCTCTACCTTGCCCTTCACTCCATCCATCAAAACGAAGTCATCCATATCGAATGGCTTGTAGATCATGATCATTATCCCGCTGGCAAAGTTGGCTATAGAGTCCTGCAGGGCAAAGCCAATGATCAGGCCACCAGCTCCTGCAGCTGTAATCATAGATCCGACCGGCACACCAATTGCTGAAAGCGCGATCACCATACCTATAAAGAAAACGAAGAAGCCTATGGTCTTTTGCACGAACTGGCGCAGCATCCGTGACCCTTGCTGCTTCCGCCTAAGTATCCGTCTAGTAACCACTGCTGCCAACTTAGCTAAAACCCCGAAGACGAGCAAAATAAGCACAAATCCTGCAGACTTCTTTAAAAATCTATCTCCTCCTTCACGGCTATCAAACCACACTCCAAAATCGGCTGCAAAAGCACTAATTTGATCCGTAGAACTGATTGTCACATCCTTGGTAACAACCACCGCATCCAGATATTGTCTCTGCTGGGTAACGTCTCCTCCTTTTTGCTCCAGAGCATCCATCACAGTCCTCGTGTGCTTCATCAATTTGAGTTCAAAAACCCTTAGAGCTAGCTGTTTTTCCCGCAGCTCAGCAGCTTCTTTGGACGCTAACTGTGCTGGATCCATTCGGGCCAATTGCAGATTCGTATTAGATGATTCGGCTAGTTTTTGCTTCACGAGCGCCAGCCACTCCTGCAATTCCGTCTCGAGTTCCTTGCGCTCGAGGGGCCTCAGCATCATCTTAAGCTCACCAGTAGGTAGATCCTTTCCGGTCTGGACTAAATTGAGCGCATAAATAAGGGAGTTCACATCCATCTCTTCATCCGCAATCACGGCAGGCTTGAGCTCTTTACCCTCTGGTTCCGCTGCGGGCAACAGCCCAGTATTAGCGCTGAAAAAGATAATAGCTATGAGAGCGGATAGAGAGAAATAATGTTTCATAGGGCTGCCTCAAAGCTATGAGGCTATGGCCACAACACTCAAGAACGAATATTCAAAGGTCCTACTTAGGTACTCTACAAATGAAATAGTATGACCACCAATGATTGCTAACTTTACAACCGTCTCTCTAGCTGAGTAAGATCTGGCGACAAACGAACTATGGACGCTTCACCCTTTCTCACTCCTTTAGCTGGGCTATTCTATTCGACCATGATTCAGCAAGTCATCGTGATTTGTGTGGCATTTTGCATATTCGTCTTTGCTTGGTTCATTATCAAGCGCCTCTTCCGATGGGTCGGCACTGAGGATGGCCGATTTTTCAAGCGGCGCATCCGCTCGCTCAAGCTACAGGATCAGGAACTTCTCAATGCTGAGGAAATTACTAAACTGAGCTCCACCATCACCTCCTCGATACGGCGGTTGATCAATGTTATATTATTTTCGGCGCTCACAGTAGTCATCCTCACTCAGTTCGAAAGCTCTAGCCACATTCCGGAAAGGGTTTGGGCCAGCCTCTTCGGAAAATACCTAGAGTTACAGCAAGAGTTCATCGACTTCATCCCGAGCCTAGCCTTCATCCTCGTTGTTGGCTTTGTCACACACTTCATTATCCGAATCGTACGGCTTATCTTCGATGGACTCGACCGCGGACGCATCAAGATTGATGGCTTTTACCAAGAATGGGCGCGCCCGACCTTTAGCCTAGCACGCTTACTCATCATCGCATTTGCATTCGTCATCGTATTTCCATACATGCCAGGTTCCCACTCCCCTGCGTTCAAAGGCCTCTCTATCTTCATCGGCGTGCTTGTATCGCTCGGCTCCACCTCAGCTATCACCAACATCATTGCCGGTGTAGCAATCACCTACATGCGAGCATTTCAGACTGGAGACCGTGTTAGAATCGCCGAAACGACTGGGGATATAGTAGAGAAATCTTTGCTCGTCACGCGTGTCCGTACGCCAAAGAATGTCGTCATTTCCATCCCCAACTCCATGGTGATGAGCAACCATATCGTCAATTATAGCACCCATGCAAAATCCGATGGGATCTTGCTTCATTCGACCATCACGATTGGCTACGATGTCCCTTGGCGGCAAGTCCACGAGCTACTCATTCAGGCATCTAAAGAGATCGAGTGGATCGAGGACTCCAAAAACTCATTTGTCCTGCAAAACTCCCTCGGCGACTTCAATGTCGAGTACGAACTCAACGTGCTTTGCCGTCACGCTCGCAAAACTCCTGAAATTTATTCTCAGCTCAATCAGTCGATCCAAGATAAATTCAACGAAGCCGGCGTAGAAATCATGTCTCCAACCTTCTCTGGTGTCCGCGATGCTAACCACAGCACCATTCCAGAAGAGTACCTCGACAAAGACTACCAAGCTCAGCCCTTCAAGCTTTCGCAACTTCTTACGGGGAAACCTAAAATCGAAGGTCCCTAAAAAATCACCACTTCCCATTAGGTCCATCCCATTCTTCAGGATTACTATGGTTGCAACCAAGTGAGAAACGCTGCGAAAAGCCGACGAAAGCTGCCAAAGTTCACTCTTGCCCAAGAGCCTCCTCACTGCTTTGATTCGCCTTTACAAATCATATTTTACCATGGCTGAAAGAGAAAACACCGACCCACAGAAAATGGAGAAAATTGTCTCCCTCTGTAAGAGCAAAGGCTTCATTTACCAATCCGCAGAACTTTACGGCGGACTCAATGGCTGCTGGGACTACGGCCCACTCGGCGTAGAACTCAAGCGTAACCTCAAAGACTACTGGTGGCGTAAAAACGTCCAGGAACGTGACGACATTCTAGGAATGGATGGCTCCATCCTCACCCACCACGCAGTGCTCACAGCTTCTGGCCACGTCGGCGGATTCTCTGACCCTATGTGCGACTGCCTCCTTTCAAAGGCCCGTCTCCGTGCTGACCAGATCGATCCACAGACTGGCACTGCCTACCACTACACTGGTGCGAGCCACGAAGAATCTGAGTGGTCTGTAGAGCGCCCATTCTCGGTACTCATCGACCCTACTGCCAATCAGAACGAGAACAACGCGCGTAAGGTTGCCAAGCAATATTACGCGCAGTTCCTCAAGGACAAGCAAATCGCACCTAAGAAGCTCGCCCTCGCTGGTGAAACAACCACCGAGGAAACTGACACCACTCAGTACAACCCTGAGAATGGTTCGCTGCTCACTGAAGCGCGTGAGTTCAACCTCATGTTCCAGACTAAGATGGGTGCTTCTTCTGACGACAACGACCCAAATGCCGTAGCTTACCTTCGCCCGGAGACAGCTCAGACAATCTTCGTCCAGTACAAGAACGTGCTCGATTCTTCCCGCGTGAAAATCCCCTTCGGTATCGCCCAGATTGGTAAGGCATTCCGCAACGAGATCAACCCACGTAACTTCACATTCCGCTCACGCGAGTTCGAACAAATGGAGATCGAGTATTTCTGTCGCCCAGAAGATGGCCTCCGCCTCACTGAAGAATGGCTCGAAAGACGCCTTGCCTTCTACGAAGAAATCGGTGTCCCGCGCACAAAGCTACACGTCCTCGACGTCCCAGATGGCGAGCGCGCTCATTACTCAGCTAAGACCTACGACATCGAATACGAATTCCCATTCGGTATCCAAGAGCTCGAAGGAGTCGCCTACCGTGGCGAGTACGATCTCAGCAAGCACCAAGAACACTCAGGTAAGACCATCGAGTACTTCGATGAAGAGACCAAAGAGCGCTTCATCCCACACGTTGTCGAGCCATCCGCTGGCTGTGACCGCAGTGTCCTCGCAGTCCTTTGCG
>JBLHPP010000183.1:0-5347 GCA_047624385.1 Crocinitomicaceae bacterium | reverse complement strand
AGAAAATAAAGCTAAATTTAACCCCGAAAACATAGCCGACTGCGACAAACAAAAGGCAATGCCTAACCAAATCCAAATCTGATCCATGAATATTATCTATTTATTCGGCCACTGCCGTGCTTTTACTACATCTAACTAAGCACTTAAGTTGGAAAGCGCCAGCAAAAGTGTGACTACGGCCTCAAATCAACATCAAAAAAATCTAGATGATGGCATTCTTCTTTCGATATTGCTCGCTACTTGCATTCAATTCAGAGGGAATCGATCACGGAAGTTCTTTGAGGAAATTGGAACCAAGTTCACCTCAAAGGCACCATTCAGCTTCTCCACCCTATTATTCATAATACGTTTTTTGGCGTCGCCTAAAACTACGAGGTAGGTCATCTGGTCCGTGGGAAGCCATTTCGACCATATTTGAATATCAGGGTAGTAGACCATCTTCGCCTCAGATGCTTTGGTCAGTTTCTGGGCTGCCTCGCGGGCTGCCGCTTCAGTTTCAAAATTACCTACCTGCAAGTACATTTCGTCCTTCTTCGTCCAGTCTAGCAACCGCTTCGCTTTAGTTGCTGAGAGATAAACAACTTTTGAGCGTATTCCGCCTCCATCATTTCCGCCATTGTAGTTATCTATAGACAACGTCAGGAACACAGCCCCTTCCTCGACGACAATCTCAGTTATTTCCCCCAGAAGCCCATCCTCAGGTGATTGGTATTGCTCCAACCCATACTTTTCTTTGAGTTCATGGCTATAAATGGGATAAACGTGAGCACTATTATCTAGAGATATCCCCTGGCTATTCCATTGCAAACGATCACTCCATTTTGGCATCACCTTGGGAACTAGTGAAACATTATATTTAGCCAGAACATCCGCCAGCTTAAGCTCTTTATTTTCGGCCTTTCTAGTTTCAGAAATATTACGCGGGTCATCAACGTCGATTGATATTTTGCGGCTGTATAAAAGCGTGCTCCTGATACGCACCCCTGATTCTTTACTGAACTCATCTAGGTAGGTTTTAGATTCATCTGCGTAGTAGCTGCCCAATGTATCGTTGTAGGTGCGCATAACGGCGTACCCCTTAGCGTCAGTTCCCAATAAAACCTCAGTCTCCCAAGCCACACGCGAAGGAGTGGCCTGCCCAAGCATAGCTAGTAGAAACGACAAAAATAGAATCTTCATGGCCGCACAATAAAACAAATTAGCCGGCCTGTAAATGTACGACTCGTTTATATTCAGCTTTAGGATCATACCAAAAAGCTTCACTTATAGCGTAAGAAGATTCTCCTGAGCAGTTTTTGTAAAGCTCATAAGGTCACTGCCGCAGCTCTGCCTACAGCGGTACCGGTGGCAAACGCGGCTTGGAGTAAGAAGCCGCCAGTCGGCGCATCCCAGTCGAGCATTTCACCGGCTAGGAAGATGTTGGGGTGAACTTTCAGCGAGAAATTCGGGCTGAGCTCTGGCCACTGGACTCCGCCAGCCGAGGATATAGCTTCTTCTATCGGGCGTGGTCGGGTGAGTGGAATGCGACAAAACTTCACGCATTGAGCCAGAGATTGCGCATCTTCGAATGGCCCATGTAGGTGCTTTAAAATAGCCAATGCTGCTGGGCTTATTTTCCAGCGTTGCTTGGCTTCCTTGAGGAAGTTGCGCTTGGCAGACTCCATCTTTTTTACCAATTGCTCGACTGTGAATGTCGGTTTGAGGTCGAGCACGATGTGAGGATCGGCTTGTCGGCGGATCGCTGGGCCAAGTCGGTAAATCGGGCCACCTTCCAACCCATAGCGAGTGATGACAAGCTCGCCTTGGCGTTTTGCGTCGTCGCAGCGCACTACCATATTCTTCAGCGGAAGACCCTCGGCGTCATCTAATAAGCCATCGGGCCAGTCAGTTTCCCAGCCACAATTCGCCGAAACCAATGGACTGATAGAGATGTTTAAACCCTCCAGCATTTTCACCCATTTCCCATCGGATCCTGTCGTTGGCCATGAAGCGCCACCGAGAGCGAGAACGACAGCGTCGTGCTTTTTAGCGAGAGCTTCACCATCGTAGTCAAAGCTGAGAGCGACTTCGTCTCCGGTGTCGATGCCAGTGAGTCTGTGGCGGACTTTGAAGTCGATACCAAGCCTGCGGAGTTTTTCAATCCACCGGCGTAGCAAGGGAGCGGCTTTCATCCCAACTGGGAAGACTTTGCTAGAGCTGGCCTCATAGGTTTCTATAGCTAACTCGCTCGCCCATGCTCGGAGCGCAGTGTTATCAAATGCCTCGAGCGCGTGATGGAAGAATGGAGGGAGGGCGGAGCCATTGTAGAACTCAAGAAATTCTGGGAAACTCACGCCATTGGTGAGGTTGAGCCCGCTCTTGCCAGCCACCAAAAACTTTCGACCTACCGAGCGTTTTGCCTCGTAGAGTGTGACGTGCGCACCCGCCTCGGCCGCCACTTCCGCAGCGCGCAGCCCAGCTGGGCCGCCGCCAATCACGGCTATGGATCGAGGTGTGCTCATTCGTTTGGAGACTATGCGGGAATGCTATAAATAGAAAAGCCTCGGTTCAATCAATGAAGCGAGGCTTTAGAAAAAATGTATTGCTGGCTCTTAGAATGGGATGTCGTCGCCGTCGTCTAAGTTGCTGCGGAGGTCGGCTGAGCTAGGCTCTTGATCGTTACCGAACGGGTTGTCGGTTTTTGGCTCGTTTTGTGGGGCGGCTTGTTGACCACCCTGACCACCACCAGCACCTGCTTGAATCTTCCAGCAGTTGAGGTTCACGTAGTAACGGCCATTGTATTCGTTGCCGCGGACGTCAAAGTTTACACTCACATCTTGGCCAGGTGAGTAGCTATCGAGTAAGCTGCACTTGTCTTTGACGATCTCAAATTTGATATCCTGTGGGTACTTTGAGTCACCAGTAGTGACGACGAACTCACGCTTTGTGAAGCCGCTGCTGAAGCTCTGAGTCTCTTCAATGAGTTTGATCTTTCCGCTAATTTCGAACATGTCTAAGTCATCGGTGAAACCTGTACCGATGTCAATCCATAGAAGTGATGAGAATTTTTTTGGCTAGGTTGTAGCGGCCACTAAAACCTCAACTTCATTCTTAATCTGGCCACTTTTAGCATGATACTATTTTAAAAATCATGAGAGGATTGCGGGCGAACTCTGTCGACCAATATTAAGAGTTCGAAAGAATTTCCACACCCTTTAAATTTAGGTAGTACTCGTTTGGCGCATTCCTTCGTAGAGCACAATCGCTACAGCCGTCGCTAGATTTAGGCTGCGTGTGCTACCCTCCAGCATAGGAATCTTAATGGCAGTATCGAGATGGGCCGCTATCAAAGACTCATCCAAGCCTCGGGTTTCTCTGCCGAATATCAAGTAATCGCCATCTTCAAAATCGGCATCCCAGTGGTGGGTGTTGGCCTTGGTCGTAAGCAAGAACATCCGCGACTTGTCTACCACTGATGTGTAAAACGCGTCCCAACTCTCCCACAGGACCAGATCGACATCCTTCCAATAATCCAAACCTGCACGCTTCACAGTTTTTTCATCGATATCGAATCCCAACGGTTTCACCAAATGAAGCCGAGCTCCAGTCGCCAATGCCAAGCGTCCAGCGGCACCAGTATTGTGCGGAATTTCAGGATGAACCATCACGATGTTGAACATACCCCATCGATACGCACTCGCCCGCAGGAGTGCAAGCAGTGCTTTCATCAGAAAAGAGCTGTGACATCCACCCGACTTCACGTACTATTGAGGTGTGAAGCCGCACTTTCCCATCTCCGTTCTCTGCCTGAGCCTAGTCACTACCAGCTGCAACAAGAAGCCCACAGAAGAACCATCGCCAACGGGGAGTAGAACAATACCCGCTCAAACGCCTGCTCAAACAACAACAACAGAAACAAGTAGCGAGCAGATTCCTTACACTGATCCACTACCGCCACAAACAGCTGAAGAAATTGCTAAAGACATGGGCATGACACTCGATTTTAGTAATCCTGAGGACTACATGGCAAAGATTGTCGAGATCATGCAAAAAGCTAAAAATGAAGATGACGCCGAGGCCATCATCCGCATCATTGGAAAGCGGTCCCTGACAAAAGAGCAAGATGCCAGGCTGCGAAAGCTCGTGGCCGAGCAAAAACTTAAAATCGACCCAGAAAACCCATTTGAAAAGATTGGTGACCTCCAGGCTAACAAACTCGCTCGCTGGGCAATCAACCTCCAAGACAGCGCGCCTATTCTTCTCGATGTCAAACGCGACGACAAAGGCAAATGGAAGGTCGATAAAGTCACCCTCCCAATGGGTAAAAAACTCTCGGATGGCGAAGCTCCATCACTACCTAACGCGAATAATGACGCGCTCAACTACACCCACACATTTCTTAGCCGATTGCTGAAGCAGGATTTTAAAAATGCCAAAGCAATGGTCGACCCATCTAACATCAGCGACGCAAAGCTCGCGGGCATGTGTATTATTTTCGAGGAAGCTGCCTACAAAATCGACAAGAAGAAGCCACTCCGCTCTCTCTTCATGCGCGACACTGCCGCAGGATTTTACGCCAATGTCGTTTCTAGTGACGGAGAAAAAGCCGCCCAGTTTTCTATCATAACCCAACGCAAAAAAAAGGGAGATTCATGGAGCATCTATGAAATCAACCTCGATAAACTACTCGGGGACTACGCCAAACGCGTCTCCGGAGGTGACGTCTACTACAGCCCATTACTTAAGAACCCGCTTGGTGGTGACACGCTCGTCATCTACTTTGAGTTCGACTCAGAGGGACTCACACCACGCACCCAAAGGCAGCTCAGTATCGTCACTCGCCTTCTCAAGCTTGATCCTAACAAGGCAATTACCATATCCGGCCACACCGACGCCAAGGGCAGCAAAGAATACAACGAAAACCTTTCAGCTCAGCGCGCCCAATCTGTCAAAAATTTCTTCGCTACTCATGGTGTGAGGCCTGAGCAGGTCATCACCGAATCTCATGGCTCACAGCACCCAAGGGTCTCTAACACTCTCACAGATGGGTCCGACAACCCCGAGGGACGACGGGCCAACCGCCGCACAGAAATCTACCTAGATTTCTAAGTTAGTTCTCAAAAATAAGCATTCGCTAATTTCTCATGCCCATTATCCTTTCGCGCCTCGTCCCAGCGCTCTTCTTCGGGCTCTTTTTTTATGTTGGTTATCTCATGATAGATACCCACTACAATCCTGAGGCCCCAGTCCAGAGCCTCAAGACCTGGCAAAGAGCTGATGCGCCCTACGGTATCCCACTCAAGCTTGATAACCCAAGCGTCGTCCAAAAGTTCGATCCCAGAATGCAGCTTCATTCACCCTTTGAGGC
>JBLHPP010000182.1:0-5372 GCA_047624385.1 Crocinitomicaceae bacterium | reverse complement strand
CTATAGGAATTCTACCATTCCCGATAGTTTGATCATGCGTAGCGCGTGAAGAGCCACTAAACCGCTGAAAAATCGACAGACTCCCCCGCTGAGAGTGATTCTACCTCATCAGTTTTCACTTCTGAGTCGAGGCAATTATAATTGCGTGACTATCTGTTGAAGTATTGTTTCGGAAAAGTCCATTACTCCACTGAAAAGGCTGACCCAGTGGATGGCATAGCTTTTGAAATTTAGTCCACCAGGAACAAGGCACAGCATCGTTGCTAGTAGTAAAACATTTGCCAAGTAGATGAGAATAATTGAGAAAAAAGTGCCATTTTCTTTGAGGTCTGGCTGATCGCGCGGAATCATCCAGATTGTCCAAACGAGGTGGAATGTCCAAGTTCCTCCGATGGCCAAGTACAGCACATAGTCGTGGTAAGGGATGTCCCAAAATAAGCGCAGCAAGCCAGAGATAAACAGGACGATGAACGACCAGAAGGGAACGAAGTACGGGGATAGAGCGATGAGGATATTCGACTTATTGGTCATTACGTAGCCACCATCGAGGGTGACATTGAAGCCAGAAACTCTGCCGCCACAGATGTAGATGAAGATGACGTGGGTGAGTTCGTGACCAAGCACGTAGAGGTAGAGAAAGAAGTTACTTAGGAGTTTTGAGTAGAACCAACCGCACATCAAAAAGCAGCCCGTGAAAAAGAAAATGAAGGGCCGCGAACGAATGAGTTCCATCCAGAAGTGCGTTTGCCCAGTGTGCTCAGCAATGGTGAAGAGCGCTAGGGTGCTGATAGCACTGGGGAGCATGAGCAGGAGCGCTAAAAAGGATCGGAGGATTAGTTGGCCAGTTGGCAGTGAGTAGTCGTCCTCGTAGGTGTCGGCTATTGCTGCGTGGACCGATGTGAGCCCTTGGCGTCGCCAACTGCGCTGATTCGCACGTTGATGAGCTCGCTTGTTTGCCCCCTGAATCGATTCCCATAAGTTAGGGCGCTGGGCACGACGAGTAGCGCTGTGTGAACGGCGTCGAGGGGGAGGTTTTCGTGCGCGGCGAGACATAAGGAGATAAAGAAGCTTAAGTTTCCCTAATTAACTAGAAAAAGCAACCGTGGAGTTGGAGTGCACAATTCAACGAAGTGAATCAACTCCCCATCGCTGAAAATACAAAAGGAGACATTTCTTCGAAGCTTCCGTCGGGTGTTGCTCAAAATTTGTAGCGCGACCGTTTCGGTGGCTTTAACCATAGAGCGCAGCCTAGCATTCAATAAAGGGACAGCGGCTGCGCCGGAAGAGCTTCAAGCGACCGAGACGGTCGCGCTACGTGGAAAATCCATGGATAAAAATTATAGACTCTGTGGCAGGGAGGATGGGCGAGAAGAAAACATCTAACAGTCAACAAGCAATGGCTAATTTTTCTAGGGGGGGCTTAGCTACGTTCCTGAGGAGAGAAATAATGTGCTTGTCAAAGTCTCCGAGCAGGTCACCGTTTATAAAAATACAACAAGCGAAAACCTCAGTGAAATTATATGAAATATAGAATAAATAACAAATGGGGAGTGATGTTAGTCACCGGCCTAGTCCTGATTTTGGCTGAAGCAAAAGCGGCGAAAGAGAGCCTACAGGGAAGCAAACCCAACATCATTTTGGTGATGACCGACGACCAAGGATATGGCGACCTCGGCTGCCACGGTCACCCTTACCTTAAAACTCCTAACATCGATAAACTTCACAGCCAAAGCGCGCGGTTTACCGATTTCCACGCCAGCCCGACTTGCGCCCCTACACGTGCTGCACTGATGTCGGGTCGTGCCCCCTTTAAGAACGGAGTCACCCACACTATCCTTGAGCGCGAACGTATGACGCTTAATACCACAACCATCGCCCAAGTACTCAAGACTACCGGCTACACCACTGGCATCTTTGGTAAATGGCACCTCGGCGATGCCGACCCGTACCAACCCAGCAACCGCGGATTCGACGAGTCGTTTATCCACGGTGCCGGCGGTATCGGCCAAAACCACCCGGGCACTGAAAGCAATCCGCCAGGTAACGGCTACTTCGATCCAGCGATCAAACACAACAACAGCTTTGTTAAAACCAAAGGATACTGTACAGACGTCTTTTTTAAGCAATCCCTCGCATGGATCAAACAATGCAGCGACCAAAAGAAACCCTTCTTCGCCTACATCTCGACCAACGCACCCCACGGCCCATTTATCGTAGCAGACAAATACAAAATACCTTATGTCGGAAAAGGGACAGTAGCCAATGGCAAAAAGGGGAGGCGCAAAGACAACTCCGCCGCCTTCTACGGCATGATCGCCAACATCGACGAAAACATGGGTGTGCTCATGCAGAAGCTTGATGAGTGGGGGCTCTCCGATAACACACTGCTCATCTTCATGACCGACAACGGAAGCTCCGCCGGAAACTACGGCTGCGGCATGAAAGGTAAAAAAGGCTCAGCCAACGAAGGGGGCTCGCGCGTCCCACTCTTTATGCGACTCCCCGGAAAAATAAAACCGGGTGCCGAGATCAACCGCTTGACCCGCCATTACGATCTCTTCCCGACACTTGCCACAATCGCAGGTGCCACCCTCCCGAAAAACCTCGACCTCGACGGCCGCAGCCTACTTCCCCTGATCGATAATCCGAAATCCCCATGGCCCGACCGCTACACTGTCTTTCACCAAGGCCGCTGGAATAAAAAAGGTGCCGGAGGAAGGTGGGGGAAGGGCAATACCGACCCCGATAAAGCGAAATATAACGGCTTCGCCGTCCGCAACGAGTCATGGCGACTCGTCGGAGGCGCGCTCTACAACATCGATAAAGACCCCGGTGAAACCACCAACGTCGCCCAGCAACACCCGGAGATCGCGGCCACCATGCGCAAAGCCTTCGACTCTTGGTGGATCGACGTCCGGCCTCTCATGATTAACGAAGACGCCTCGCTCGACACCGATAAACCCTTCCTTGATCAATACCTCAAACAGGAAAAATCAACAGGCATCCCGAACTGGATTGAACCTAAAATCTAACCTTAAAACCAAGAGTGTTGGGCATGGTCTGAGTTCGTCGTCGCACGCTTAGAAATTTAGATTTCGTGAGCTGCGATTACAGGCTTAATTCGATCAAGTCACTCACACCCCCAATATGATTACTAAATTAATACAGCTTAAAGCAAAACCAGGTAAGAGCACTGAGCTCAATAGCCTTGTGAAATCGTTAATCGAGCCATCCCGTAACGAAGTGGGTTGCATCAAGTATGACGCTTACTCGGATGATTCTGATCCTAGCTCGATCTATCTTATCGAAGAATGGGAATCGACTGAAACCCTGAAAAATCACAAGCTCACCGCACATTTTCTTAATTTCAAAGATGCTGGGTCTGAGCTGATTGTAGATAAGGGATCGATTGCTCTCAAGCCACTTTAGGGAACCTCCAGTAACTAGCCTCGCTTAGAATCCTTTCCAGCGTGTACAGTCTAGTTGCCAGAGGCGTTGACCAAAATAGACTTCAAAATACACATTAGGGCACCTCCGGCAACTAGCGTTGGTGGTGCTGGAAAGAATTTCAAGCGAGGCTATCCGTGAACGAAGAATAACGCAGCCTTGCGCAGAAAGGCTTTCCAGCCCGAAGGGGGCCTATCTTCAAAAACGAGCTATGCTCGCAAATTTAAAGAATTAATAACTCACACACCGACAGCGGGAGTTGCCGAGGTGCCCATTATATGTTATATCCATAGTGTGAAGGTGACTCACCATACTGATTATGCTCTCAGGCTATTGATTTATATCCTCACTCATCCAGACGATGTTGTGAGTGCGAGGGCTGTGGCTGAGTTGTACGGCGTATCGCTGAACCGTATGAACAAGGTGAGCCAGCATTTAGTGAAGCTGGGATTGCTCAAATCCACACGAGGGCGTGGAGGTTGGGTGAAACTATCAGATGTGGCTCGCGAGTGGCGTCTGGGTGACCTAGTTCGGCTGCTAGAGCCGACAGGTGAAATAGCTCAATGCGAAGAAAACTCCACAGTGCGACCTTGCAGAATAGCGCCAGTGTGTCACCTGCGTTCGATTTTTGCTGGCGGGACAATGGCGTTCTATAACCATCTTAATGGCTATAAGGTGGAGGATCTTATAGCTAAAAATGCTAATGAGATGCGGGTGTTGTTAAGTGACGTCGATTTCTAACCGCTATGCCTAAAAGTTGCTGGACTAGGCGGTTGGAAACCACCGTCACTTTTCGGTAATCCAGCCGTCGGCGACGGCTTGTAGGATACGGCTGTGAACGTATTCCCAAAGGGCGGAGGAGGCGCGTTCGATTTTTTTATTTTTAGCGAAAATCCGTACGTAGCTCACCGAGTTCTCTCGCCATGCACGGCCACCAGTATTTAGGTTGTGGATCAGCGGGATCATCCGGTCGAGAGCGGCGGCGAATTGCGCTGAGTCGCTTTCTTCTGCTTCAAATTCATCCCAAAGCGCACGGAACTGCTGAGCCTGTTCAATTGGCAGAAGTCCAAAGATTCTGTCGGCAGCGACTTCCTCGCGCTCGGCTTTGTCCTCGTGCCCTTTGTCATCGTAGCAAAAGGTGTCGCCAGCATCGACTTCGACGATGTCGTGTAGCAATAACATGTGAATCACCCGATTGATCTCAACTCCAGGCTTGGCGTAATCAGCCAATGTTAGAGCAAAGGTCGTAACAGCCCATGAATGCTCGGCCGAATTTTCGAAGCGTGACTCAGAGAGTAAATACGTCTTTCTCTGGACATCTTTGAGCGCATCAATCGCCTTGATGAAGTCGATGCGCTGTTGGAGTTTACTGACCATAACGACGCGACACAGCTAGATCTACTTTTTTAGGAGCTTGATTACGGCTTCGAGCGAACCTTTCGTCTCTATAAAACGTTTATTACCAGGGTCGCTCAGGTCCTTGTTGCGTGGGTCGATAGGTGCGTTGCCACCAAGGGGACTAGCGAAATCGACGGAGAATCCGGCCTTAGTAAAGCTGGCCCATGGATGTGACACCTCAGAAAGCCAGAAGCCAGTGGCATCGTCGTTAGGCATTTTAGCGTGGTTGGTAACCACGATGAGAATCTTCTCTTTGGAGTCGTCGGCCCTTAAATTTGCGCTCAGAAATAAACAGCAAAGAACGAGGAGAGTATGATTTAGGAAATTTTGCATATAAGCAGGCATCTAAAAGTAGTAGGCCTCAGATTTTGTCAGACTCTCACAGTCCGAAAAATGCTGAAAGACATGGACTCCAGCTATGGGTATCTGATTTTTACTGAAGTAGATCAGGATTTTAGTAGACATAAGAACAGCGCATAAAATGCGCTGTTTCTAACGATATCCGGTATATGAATCCCGGTCTTGAT
>JBLHPP010000181.1:0-5396 GCA_047624385.1 Crocinitomicaceae bacterium | reverse complement strand
CGTTGTGCTATTGAGTGAAATAAAGCGGCTGAAAGCACGCTTTTACCGACTTTATCCTTTACCCTTTATCCTTGGTGCTAGCAAACTTTAGCAAAAGCAGGCGGAGTTGGTCGGTAGCTTTGAGTGTTGCTTTGCTGAACTCCGGGGAGATCTCATTGGTGTCTTCCATCAGAAGGATTGGATGGGTGATTTCTATGGAACTTTGCTCACTTTTTGATGCGTGTTGAGTGGGGGATGCGGCTGAGATCTTCCAATCGTTAGGGTCAGTGATATTGACCACATCTTGTTCCTTTAGAACGATGACTTTATGAAGTATTTGCTTTCGAGAACTTAGGGTGTGTTTGCGTAATGACTGGGCGTGCTGGCTAGCACTTAGAGTTTCAGGGCTGAGGACGAAGCGCAGAGAATAGAGTGGTTTGTCTCCGGCTAGGGAGCGAATCAATGAGGGGCTCAGGCCTATTTTGGCGGCATCTGATTTGCCTTTCTCACCGATGAGTTCGATGACGAGGACGACGAATTCATTTTTCTTATCTCCCTCGATATCGGTATAGGCGAGGCTGAGTTTTTTCTGCCCGTTGGTGGTGATGTTGACTCCTGTGAATTGGAGTCCTATGCCGCCGGGGCTGACTGCGCCTTGGATGAAGCGGTTGACGGCTTGGATGTTATTTCTGCCCATCTCGGTCGTGATGTTTCGCTTACCGATTAGAAGCGAGAGAGTCATAGCTGACTCTATGTCATCAGCGTTGAGGGCTACCGCGACTTGAAATTCTTTTTGAGATTCCTTTTCTTCGTTCTGGCGAAGATGGTGAACGACACTGGTGATGGACCCGACGACCAGGCCGATAGGGAGGGTCATGATGATCCACCAATATTTACGCGCACTTTTTTCGTCAGTAGATTTAGACATGTGAAAATGTTTAGTTGCCTTAGATAAGACCCAATCGAGAGATGAAACTCTGCGTAGAAGCTGTCACCTCGGAGTGGCTATCTTGCAAGCACTTTTACAATGCTCTCTGCTGCACGTTTATGGCATCCTGGCTCGCCGAGCTTTGCCGCTGTTTCAGCGAGTTCAGTTTGGACTTTTTTGGTGAATTCTGAGTCGGCCAAGAATTTGTCGAGAGTGTGTTGGATGTGACACGGGTCGGCGTCTCCCTGGATGAATTCCTTCACTACTTGCTTGCCTGCTAGAATATTCACTAGCCCAATGTAGTCGACCTTAACGAGCATCTTGCCGATGAAGTAGGTTGGCCAAGCGATGCGGTAGATGAGACAATAGGGTAGGCCGTAGTACGCGGCTTCTAAAGTGGCTGTGCCGCTGGCGATCACTCCGCAGCTGGCACTTTGCATGAGTGCGTGGCTGTCGCCCACCGTGATTTTTACGAGCTCATTGGGAAGCTTGGCTTTGTCGAGCAAGATGCGCATTTGCTCGCCGAGCTTTTCTGAGGCTGCTGGGGCTTGAAATCTGAGCGATGGGTATTCGCTGCTGAGTCTCCTCGCTGTCTCCAGCATCACTGGGAAGAGTCGGGCTACTTCACGCTCGCGGCTGCCAGGGAAGAGCCCTACTAGCTTAGACTCACGCTCTACAGTGATTTTCTTTTCAATCAGTTCATCGACGATGGGGTGGCCGACAAAGTCAGTGGCTAGGCCAGCGTCTTCGAAAATCGATTTTTCGAAGGGAAAAATGCAGATCATTTGATCGAGCAATTCTGCCATCTTAGGGATGCGGCCCTTATTCCAAGCCCATACTTGTGGGCTGATATAGTAGATGATCTTGGTTTTTGGCAGAGCTTCACGAACGGCTTTGGCCATGCGAAGGTTGAAACCAGGGTAGTCAATGAGCACAAGAGCATCGGGCTTAGCCTCGATAACCTCTTTGAGCATGAGATCAAATTGCTCCTTAAACCAAGAATAGTGTTTGAGCACTTCCCAAATACCCATGACTGCGGCATCTTCCACCCAGTCGCGGGTACCGCCGCCGCTAGCTTCTCGCATCTCAGGACCGCCAGTTCCTAGGAGTTGAACTCCAGGGATAGCGTCATTGAGTGCGTGCATAAGCTCGGCTCCGTGAGTGTCGCCACTGACTTCACCTGCGATCAGATAGATGGAAGTATTACTCATCTGGTTAGGTTCTATAGCGTGCTAAAGGGGAGGTGAGAAGGGAGAAGTGCGTTGATACTGTAAAAAAGGCCCACTCATGATCGAGGGGGCCCTTTGAAAAATATGCGGACAGCTAGATTACTTAGCTGCTTTTTCGTCCTTCTTAGTGAGGACGGTAGCGATAGCTGAGCGATCGTACTTCACGAATGTGTTCTCAGAAACGCGAAGCGAGACAGTAGTGTCGCTAATAGAATTCACTGTGGCGTGCACGCCGCCGATCGTGATAATCTGGTCTCCTGCTTTGAGTGCTGCTTGCTTGGCTTTGGTCTCTTTCTGACGCTTTTGCTGAGGGCGGATCATGACGACCCACATGACGACGAAAAGAATGCCGAACATGACGAAAGATTGAGTTTGGTTGCCAGATTCTCCGGCTGCGAGTGTGAGGAATGTGTTAGTCATAATAATAATGATAATGGTTATTTTGAATTTGCAGTGTAACGAGCGATGAAAGCATCTTTGAATTCTGAGAAGGTTCCAGTATCGATGGCTTCACGAGCTTGCTCCATGAGTTGTAGGTAAAAATGCAGATTGTGGTAGGAAAGCAATCTTAAAGCGAGCATTTCCTTGGCTCGCCAAAGGTGGCGAATGTAGCTGCGCGAGAAACGGCCAACGCTAGGGTGTGTGCTTTCGGTGAGCGGACGTTGGTCTAGCTCGAATTCTTTGTTTTTAATGTGAATCGGACCGTCGTAGGTAAATGCCAATCCGTGGCGCGCCACCCGCGTCGGCATGACACAGTCAAACATATCAACACCACGTGCAATCATTTCTAGCATTTGAGGAGGAGTGCCCAGCCCCATTGCGTATCGTGGTTTGTCTTCCGGCAGGTGAGGGACCGCATTATCGATGGCGCGGATCATCTCGTGCTCAGGTTCACCCACAGAAATCCCACCAACAGCGTAGCCGTCGAAGCCGATTTCGATGAGCTCTTTGGCTGAACGCTCACGTAGGTGGGCGAAGGTCGAGCCTTGAACGATGCCGAAAGCGAGTTGGCGTGTCACTGGCGTTTTCTGATCGTCGTCGATCAGGCTCGGATCGAGCTGCCATGGGACGACTTTGGCGATGTTTTCGTCGTGCCAGACTTTACAGCGCTTTGCCCATCGAGTGGTGAGAGCGAGTGAGTTCTCGGCGTACTTTTCGTCGCATGGGTAAGGTGGGCATTCGTCGAAGAGCATGGCGATGTCAGAACCCAGAGTCGCTTGGATCTCCATGCTATTCTCAGGGCTCATCATCATTTTTGAACCATCTAGGTGGTTGGCGAATTCGACACCTTTTTCGGAGATTTTGCGAAGCTTGGCGAGAGACCACACTTGAAATCCGCCGGAGTCAGTGAGGATCGGCTTGTCCCAGCTGGAGAACTTGTGCAGTCCCTTGGCTGCGCGGATCACTTCGAGCCCTGGTCGGAGGTTGAGGTGGTAGGTGTTGCCTAAAATAATCTGCGAACCTAGATCAACGAGGTCATCTGGGTGCAAGGTCTTGACGGTTCCCTGGGTCCCTACTGGCATGAAAATGGGGGTCTGTATGACTCCGTGCGCAGTAGTGAGTTCACCGCGGCGTGCCTTGGTCTTTTCGTCAGTCTTTAGAAGTTTGAACATACCTTGGAAATTTGCTTAGAGACTTCTAAGCATGAAATGGGGTGGAGGTCAATGACTGTGGGACACGGTTAGTGGTTGCCACTGAAGCCACTAAAAGTTTACTTGCTATATCTCAAGAATGGGTGGTGTTTGGTGTCGATTATGACAGAAAATAGACACTAAATAATAACTTTAGTGTTGCTTTATTTGAAATGATCGCGTAATTGTAAGTCCGTAAAGCAATTCAACTGATGAAAAACAATTATCCATACACCTATTTTAGCAAGATTTCCTCTGGGACGTCTTGGCTAGGTATGATGTCGGGTGGTATTCAGGAACATTCCTTTATTTGCCATTCCTCCTCGAAACCGAAAGGAGGGACACGAGCTGCATAAAATAGTATACTACAATAGATACGAATTCAATGTGGCTCGCTTTCCAAAACTGGAAGTGAGTTTTTTTTGTGCTCAAATTCTAGATAGGTTAGTCCCCGCAGTGAGTTAGATGTCAAAGCTTTCATGAAAGACGCAGGCGAGATATCGCGATTCATGAATCTGCGACAGTTGCTACCCGAGAAGGGTCAATAAACATTTAACCAACCATTAGGAGGTTAAATAAATCATGGGGAAACTTTATCCCCTTGTTAACTTAATATAATCTCTAAGATTTAAATCCGAGGCGTGCCCTCAAACCTTATTATCCCAAATGACAACTTTATTAGAAACTACGATAGATGTGCCAACAGTGAATGCTCCTAGTGAGCTTGAACTGATGATTGAATTAACTGCCAAGGAACGTATTGGACCGGTAATGCTGGTGCGAAATATTCTGGAAATTCTGGAAGAAGAACCAGGCTTACTGGTGGATGCAGTGCTTCAGCTGACGGACTCTAATCGTGAATTCAGCGTGGTAACCCATGCTGACTACCGTGACGCCTACCTTGCTGTGGCTAATGCTCCACGAGTGAGAGCTCGGCAGGTATTGCTATGCGCTCTACAGCAAAGTGCTAACCTTGCTGGCTATGGTACGATAGGAGATCAAGCTGCGTAGTAAATATTTTACGCCATAGATTGTGTTGAAACTACCCTTTGCCGAGGGTGAAATAGTGACGAGCCATAGGTGAAGACCTGTGGCTCGTTTTTGCTGTGGGTATAACACCCCTTCACACCACACCCTAATTTTTAAGCTGTGCAGCCACCCGGCGTATAAGAGCTTTTGGCTTACCTATGTAGTGGCAAGTAGCAAGTAGCTAGCATGGAAAACCCGGCACTAGAGTCGGACAGGTTAGAAGGTGCTGATTAGCTATCCAATGATAGCCACCTTGAATGCTGATTCACAAATTCTAGCTACTGCCTACTAGCTACTCGACAAGTGCGAGCACCATGACTGAGGAGAAACGCCAATTTATCAAGAAAGCGCCCAGTACTCGAAGTTTTCCGCGTAGCGCATTTCCCTAAAGCCCTCAAAAAGAGCATTTGTCTCTTTGGTTTTGCTAAGTGTTGCTAATCGCAGGGGAGTTGAATAGTTGGCTATTCGTGCTGTACAGCTCCTTCGGAGGCGTTTTATTCTCTCAATAGCGACCGGCAGGCGTGCTAGCGCAACGGCTGGCGGCTACAATGTTTACAGCGCCTTCGGCGGGTGTGTGAATGACGCTATTTTGACGCCAAT
>JBLHPP010000180.1:0-5453 GCA_047624385.1 Crocinitomicaceae bacterium | reverse complement strand
GATGAGCTAGCGATGCCTTTACCGGCGATACTAAAAGCTGTGCCGTGGTCTGGGCTGGTGCGTGGACGCTGTAGACCAAGCGTGGTGTTCACGCCGGTGTCAAAATCAAGTAACTTCAGAGGGATGAGCCCCTGATCGTGGTACATGCAAAGCACTGCATCATACTCGCCTTTCACAGCGTGGCCAAACACGGTGTCCGCTGAATGTGGGCCAGAAAATTCGGCCCCAGAAAATTCTTGGTTAAGCTGTGTGATAGCTGGCGCAACAATTTCAATATCTTCGCTACCAAACGCTCCATTTTCACCTGCGTGTGGATTCAAGCCACAGACCGCTATTCTCGGATCACTTATCCCCTTTTGCTGACAAAACTGCGCAAGCAATTTCCCAACACGGACGATTTCCTTCTGGCTCAGTAAATGAGGAACATGCGAGAGAGGCACATGAATCGTCACTAACGCCACAGTCAAGTTGGCTCCAGTGAGGCACATTGCATGATTATCGCAACCCATTCGATCTGCAAAAAATTCTGTCTGACCTGGGTAGTCGAAACCCAACTTATGCAACCCTTCTTTCGCCACTGGCCCAGTGACGATGCCATCGATCTCTCCAGATTTGAGCTTTTGAGCACCTTCTTCAAGCGCATCGAGCGCCGCTTGAGCAGTCTCTAGAGTCGGTTGGCCGAGTGTCACATTCTCCAGTCTCTTTCCAAGAATCTGGAAGCGAACACCCTCGGGCTTTATAAAGTTACCGAGGGCTGTATCGATTATTTCTGGACCGACACCAGCTTGGTCACCCAAGGTAATTCCAATGATTTTCATGACTTAAACCAAAATTTGCGAAGCAAGTAACCCAACTTCACACTCCTAAAATTCGTAATCGAATTTTAGGCCATATCTTCCACCGTGACGGAAGTTTGCTTGCGCGCGCCTAGATAGATGGCCTGATCGACCACGCGGCATGGCTCAGAATCGAATCGGTAGCCATGGCAGTTTGGACACGTGATAGCAGCCGATCCAACAATCGAGTCACAGCCCTCACAAACCTTGTATGAGGTAGGATTAGATGCGATTTCTTGCGCCTTTTTGAGGCGATCGTTGCTGGCTGATTCTTTCATATCGTAATGGACACTGATGTGCCACTTCCTCGATAGTCGCTTAAAGAGAAAAAAGCACAAGTCCAGTTAGGGCTTGTGCAAAAAAAAAGAACGGGTGCCTTCGCTCTGAAGCACCCCCGTTCATTAAATAGTTTTAGCTTACAAATTGTATTACTTGCCTAAGCAAGTGAACAATTATGCAGCTTGAGCAGCTTTGATAGCCTTAGCTGTCTTGCTCTTAAGGTTTGCTGCCTTGTTCTTGTGGAAAATACTTTTCTTAGCGCAGATATCTACTGCTGAAGAAAATTGTGTGAATGCCTTCGTTGCTGCGTCCTTGTTGCCTTCGGCTGCTGCTGCGAGAGAGTTCTTACGGAGAGACTTTACGCGGCTCTTGAGTGATGTGTTGATCGTGTTACGCTTATCGTTCTGACGAACGCGCTTGAGTGCTTGCTTTGTGTTAGCCATGATTCTATTGGTATAAAATTTATTAAGTCCGACTTTGCAGGCCGGAGCCGGGAAACTAATCATCCAGCGCGGCTTGTCAAGCATTTGAGTCTTATTAGTGCACTTTTATGAGAATTTCTTATTTATCTCATCGAGTTGCACTCATACGCCTCAAAAGGCAACGGAATGCTAGGCTTCGTCACTGCCATCTTCAAGGTTTCGCTTTTGAGCTTCTTTCTCCATCCGAACATACTCTCGACCTTTAAGGGTATTATCGAGAGAAGCGCGAATCACTTTCACCTCAGCATTCACACCGACACGCGAATACAGATCGACAATATCTTTCGAAGTCATACGAATACATCCATAACTTGCGGCGCTGCCTATCCTGCTCTCTTCTGGAGTTCCGTGAATATAAATATAGCGTCGAAAGGCGTTCTTATTGCGCGGCTCTGTCCCTTTAAGCCAAATAATACGTGTCACAATAGGATCACGGCCTGGTGCATTTGGAGCTATCACCTCACCTGTTGGCCGGCGAGACTTGAAGACAGCTCCCTGGGGCTGTCTGTGGCCGAATTTCTTCGCCACCTTCATTGTGCCCAAAGGTGTCCTCATGCTGTTTGGCCTGTCTCCTAGACCAAATTTTGATGTCGAAATTTTGTACGACTTTATTGGCTTGCCGAACTGAGTCAACAGCATGGTCTGATCCTCGACACTCACCAACATCTTACTCTGATTGATATCGTGCGTACTCGAGCAACTACTCAGCAGTTGCAGGAATGCGAGTGAGGAAAGAAGCGTGAGTATGCGGAGTGATTGGGCCATTGAATAGATTACTTACCTTTGTCTACGATTGCGCCTTCTTCATTCTTACGACTGATTGGCAGCATACGGTAAAGTGATGGAACTGAAGTGTAGAAAAACCCGATCGGGAATGGGCAAAGCAACACAGCCGTTACGTAATCTGCGTCAATAAAGTTCGAGACTACAACCACACCAAAGAAAACTGCAAACGCCAGCTCGATGATTGGCATCATCGACTTCATTGTCTTGTATCGGCTAGATTTAGCCTGACTGGACGAGTTCGCCTTCCCTTCTCCAATACCGTACTTAGGAGTGCGAACAAAGCCGCTCTGGTGGTTACATAGAGCTTCAATCACTGCCTTAGCATTGTTCACGGACATGCCGATGCCAAGCGCCAACAAGATAGGTAGGTAAAAGATTTCTTTGTACCAAGTCTTAGGACGAAGTGCTTTTTGAGCCATCAGATAGAACATCGCTACGGAAACTGAGCCAAATAGGAAAATGGGAACGTTAAGAAAATGCTCAAGCCAAGGGTAAGTCTGTAAGAGTTCCCACTGTAGGTGGCTTTGTTGCTTCGGATAAAGTAGGAAACAGAGTACAATGAGAAGCAGATAGGCAAAGTTTGATGTGAGGTGCGCAGTGGCCTCTAGCTTACATTTAAGCGGGTAGTCACTCTTCCAAATATCCGCGAGACACTTTTTACAGCACTGAATGGATCCTTTGGTCCACCGATGTTGCTGACTCTTGAAGCCATCCATATCCACAGGAAGCTCTGCTGGAGTCTCAATGTCCTTGAGGAAGACAAAACGCCATCCTTTTAACTGAGCACGGTAACTGAGATCCATGTCTTCAGTGAGGGTATCGTGCTCCCACCCACCAGCATCTTCAATGCAGCTTTTGCGCCACATTCCACCAGTGCCATTGAATGTGAAAAAGCGCCCTGAACGATTGCGAGCTGTCTGTTCTAGCTCGAGGTGACCATCGAGGAACATCGCTTGAATGCGAGTTAGCATGTTGTACTCGCGGTTAAGATGGCCCCAACGAGTCTGGATCATTCCAATCTTTGGATCAGTAAAATGGTGAACCGTCTGCAAAAGAATATCTGAATGAGGCGCGAAGTCAGCATCGAGAATGAATAGTAATTCACCCTTAGCTGTCTTTGTCCCGTTTTCCAATGCTCCAGCCTTAAAGCCAGTACGGTCACTGCGGTGAATGTATTCCGCGTCGAAGCCTAGCGCATGCAACCTGGCGATTTGTTCTTTGCAAATCTCAACAGTCTCATCAGTCGAGTCATCTAAAATCTGAATCTGAAATTTATCCTTTGGGTATTCAATCTGAGAGACGTGATCAATCAGACGCTCAATCACATGCAACTCATTGAAACATGGCAACTGCATGGTGATCACGGGTAATTCATCTGCAGAATATTCTCTCAGTGGGACCGGGACATCCTTCGCATGTTTGAAGTAATAATAAAGCGTGGTGAGTCGGTGGAATCCGTAGCCAGCCAAGCCAAAGAGCACTAAAAAGTACAATATATAGGTGATCCAATTCATCATAACAGTTTGAGGGTTTTGTGGATGCATCGTGGTGAATAACGACAAATTCCTCTCCCCCAATGCACTAGTGGTCCCTCCTTGTCAATTCCTAGTTACCCCGTAGATGCCGGTAATTCTGACTATTTATAGACACTTTCATTTGCCAATTGAGCTAGAATTATGCTTATCTAAATCCATGAAATCATCCACCGCTTGGATTCTTGCACTTTCTTCCATGGTGCTGTCCCCTCTCACCACTCTTGCTCAGAACAAGAATAATAAGGATGCTATCCTCCCCGCTGACCTCATTGATGACCCACACGTCCGTGAAGAACTTGGAGTCAACGAATTCACAGCTCCCTCCATTCGCTTGATCTTCGAGGACCTTGCGCAGCTCGCACCTCTTCCCATCAACGAAACCAAACACAAGATACCAAAGCGCATGCCGCTCGATCGCTCCGACCTGTCTTTAGAAATTGGTTTCCTCATCGCTGAAGGCTTCCTTGCGGTCCAGAACAATGCTTTCAACGAAATCGAAGGCATCGCCAAAGAACTCTCACGCTACGGCAAAGCGCTCGGCGCAGGCGAACGTGTCAACCGTCATGCTGCATCACTCCTCGACCACGCAAAAAACAACCGACCTGAAAAGCTTAAAGCAGAGCTCGCCGCCACTCAGAAAGATGTGGAAATAGAGCTCGTCCAGCTACGTGACGCGGACCTAGCCCACCTCATCTCGCTCGGTGGTTGGGCGCGAGCCCTCGAGTGTGCAGCCCTCGCCGTCGATAAAGATTTCACCGAAGAGCGCGCCAACCAACTTTTCCGTGAAGACGTTGCTGACTACTACGAAGTAATCCTCGGCTCGCTTGACCCACGCGTCTCTGAGCGTAAACACATCATCGCTATCCGTAAAATCTGCGAGGAACTCAAAAATACAATGACTCTCGCTGCCGACGAAGAACCGACAGAAGCCAAGGTAAAAGTCATACGCGCACAGAGCGCAAAGCTTGCCAAACTTGCAATTTCCCGCGGAAAATAATGCTCCAGGTTACGAATTCACCCTTGCAAGTCCCCCGGCCTGTGCTGACTTAGGGGCATGAACATTTCTGTGTACGGACTCGGAATTATTGGATCACGCTGCGCTGATAACCTCATTGCCGCAGCCTACCATGTCACCACTTGGAATCGCACACCAAATGAGCGTGACGACTCAGCCACCTCACCCGCTGAAGCTGCCTCAAACTCGGATGTTTTATGTTTCTACCTGAAAGATGGAATAGCCTGCCGTGAAACCTTCGAAGCTATTAGGCCCTCACTTACGTTCAGGCACACACTGATTAACCACTCCACGGTCGATCTCGATACCACCAAATGGCTCGCTCAACAATGCTCTAAGCTGGGAGTCGGCTTTCTTGATTGTCCATTCACTGGATCCAAGGTAGCAGCTCTCAATGGAGAACTCGTATACTACGCTGGTGGCAGCGAAGTACTTATCGAAAAGCTTCGTCCAGTTCTGAAAGCTACGTCAAAGGAAATCATCCGACTAGGTGACATCGGTACAGCAACCATTGTCAAAA
>JBLHPP010000179.1:0-5491 GCA_047624385.1 Crocinitomicaceae bacterium | reverse complement strand
AAGGGCACCTCCGGCAACTCCCGCTGTCGGTGTGTGAGTTATTAATTCTTTAAATTTGCGAGCGTAGCTCGTTTTTGAAGATAGGCCCCCTTCGGGCTGGGAAGCCTTTCTGCGCAAGGCTGCGTTATTCTTCGTTCACGGATAAAAATCCGCTCACTCATCACGCCTAGCCTCGCTTGAAATTCTTTCCAGCACCACCAACGCTAGTTGCCGGAGGTGCCCTGAAGTTCTATGGTTATTTTTTTGAGTTAATGTTCTTGTGCATTAATAGATGGGCTCATCTCAGCTATCCTGAAATTTGTGAGTAAGCAGCTTCGCTGGGGTTATTTGAGCGACCGAGACGGTCGCGCTACGTGTTGAGATTGCCACGTAGCGCGGATGCTTTAGCCGATGGCTAATAGCTCGACACCAAAGACGAGAGTGGCGAATGGTGGGACGGTGGTTTCTGTTCCGCGGTCACCGTAGGCGAGGGCCTGTGGGATGAAGAATTGGAACTTTGAGCCGGCGCTCATAAGTTGCAGACCCTCCTTCCAGCCATTGATCACTTTGTTTACAGTGAAGGTCGCTGGGGAGTTTCGCTCGACCGAGCTATCGAAGATTGTGCCGTCGATCAGAGTGCCGTGGTAGTGGACAGTGACTTGGCTAGAGAGTTGTGGGGAGTTCCCTGCCCCAGCTTGGAGCACTTTGTATTGCAGGCCGGAGGTTGTGGTCTCGACTCCCTCATTACTTAAGTTATCAGCGAGAAATTTCTCTCCGGCTAGTTTTGCAAGATTGAGACGCTCTTGCTTCACCAACTTGGTCGCCATCATGTACGATTTGGCATCGATCTTACGCAGGCTGTCGTTGGCTTTATCGGCAATTGCTTGCTCTATCTGAGCTTTGACCAAGACCGTGTCAGTGAGTGCAGCCGTGCCGTTTTTGGCACCAAGCTTGTAACTGACTATTTCTAGAGCTTTTTGAATCTCCATGATGGTATTAGTGCTCGTTATTTGATCTCGGGAGCGTCCTCGGACTTTTCTTCTGGCTCAGGCGTGTAGAGCTCAGCTCCTTTGATAAGGCGGCAGAATTCTTTTTTACTGGCTTCGTGGTGGGTGCCTTCACGGGTTTCAAGGTCAGTCATTTCCTTGTACTCGATGTCGAGTCGTGCCCACGTGGTAATAAGAATAAACTTGTCGCCTTTTTTCCAAATCTGTCCCTGTTCGAGTTTCATGGATTCGGTGTAGGAGAGAGCTGTGGGTTTGGCGAAGCTAATCGACGATTTTCTAGCCATCGCATTATGATTCGAGTGATTGGTTCTGACGGTACCGGAGGGATTTTTATACAGAATTACCAGAATTTCTCAGAAACGACAAAATTTAAGCGCGGTATTCTACAGTTAATGTGATAGTTCCGCGTGACAAAACCTAGGAGTGCTACGGCTTGACTGTGGTGAAAAACTAGCGTGTGCTGAGCTGGATATCTTGGAAAAAGAACTCGGTATCCCAGGCTGGCTTGGCACCGCATTCAGGATCGTCTTCTTCCTTGCTGGATGGGGTATATACCTTGTTGACTATTTCACTTAGTATGACTGGGATGGGTAAGGAGAAATCGGGTGAGTCGTAGACGTAGCTGTGGAATTCGCCATTTTCGCCGCAGGGATCGACACCGTCTGGGAGATCGTTGAGGAAGTGGTGATCGTAGGGACGACCGACAAAACTACTATTTAAGTGCTTGCCGCTGACGCAGACGACTATGGCTTTGATTCCTGAGTCAATGATGCTGCGGGCCATAGTGGCGGTGTCGGCTTCTTTCCAGATCGGGAAGGTAGTTTTGAGCTGGCAGGTATCCATTTGCTTTTGCCGGTAGGTTCTTAGGTCTTCTAGAAAGATGTCACCAAAGGCGCAGTGCGTGGCGCCTTTTGCTTTCAATGCCATCATCTCGGAGCCGAGTACTGCGTCATAGTCTGCTAGATTACAGTCGCGGGGGATGAAGATTTTGTGCAGCGGCAGCCCGAGAGCCTCGGCTTGGGCTTCGAGGAGTTCCTCACGGACTCCGTGCATCGAGATACGGCGGTACTCGGAACTGAGGGAGGTGACGATACCAGCCAATTGGTTATCTTGGGCGAGTTTACTGAGTGCGTAGGCTGAGTCTTTGCCACCACTCCAGTGGAGCCATGTGGAATCGATCATGGAATCAATTTTTTCTTCTTCCGGATAAAAATCGCCCATGAGGACCAAAGGACCGCCATGATACACAGGTAGGCGATGAGGGCTGGAGTCAGATTTTCAGCGGACGAGAGCGATCCAGCATAAGCGACGGCGATAGAATAGATGGTGCAGCTAGCACCAAAGGTGAGTAGGAATTTCAAGAATGGCATGTGGGTGGCACCTGCGAGGCAGCTAGCGGCTTCTGGGAACATAGGAAGTGCGCGGGAAAGTAGGAGCACCAGAATGCTGTGTTTGTGAAAGGTTTCCTTCATGTCTGTTAGGTGAGTTTCGTCTCGATAAATGCGCTTAAGCATGCGGTAGCCATAGATGCGACAAAGCACATAGCCGGTGACTCCCGCTAGTGTGAGGCCCAGAGATCCGCATATGGCCCCCCAGAATGGCCCGAGGAAATACCCTCCAATGCTCACCACCACGATACCTGGCACTGGAATGACTATATCGGAAATAAGCAGTCCGATCACCAGCAAGCCGATCCACCGTTTGTCCCAATGTTCAGCATTACGCAGTATATTAGCGAGGTCGTCCTGAGTCAGCAACCCGGTAGAGTGGAGTAGCAGGAAAATGAGCAGAAAAATCCCGATGAGTCCGAGGGCTGTTTTTATGAGTGGCTTCATTTTTCTAGCAATTGCTATGAAGGTATAATTCTAGAACCCAGTTGCGACAAGTGGAAAGAATCAAGCGATATCACCCCACTATCCGCTTGACCTTGTCGATTACTGGTAAATAATCACATTTCTTATCGGGGATTGTGGAATTCTCATTTTTCTTCTGATAACTATGCTGCGTGTCTTGCGTAGCATTATAGTGGTTCCGGCCACATTTTTTCCCATTTTTAGTAATTTATAACTTTTTAAACATTAATGTTCGCAAAACTTTTTGGCTGGCGCTCCCGTGACATCGGGATCGATCTAGGCACTGCAAACACCCTCGTAACCATTAAGGATCAAGGCATTGTACTGCGTGAACCCTCCGTGGTCGCAGTCAAGGCTGGCACCAACCACGTCCTTGCTGTCGGAGATGATGCCAAGCGCATGCTCGGCCGTACTCCTGGTGATATCGTAGCAATCCGCCCACTCAAGGATGGAGTCATCGCTGACTTCGAGGTGACCGAGGCCATGCTTCGCCACTTTATCCGCAAAGCAAACAAGGGTCGCCGCTCGAACCCACGCGTGGTGATTGCGGTTCCTTCTGGCATCACCGAGGTGGAACGCCGCGCTGTGCGTGAGTCCGCGGAGCAAGCTGGCGCCCGTGAAGTTTACCTGATCGAAGAGCCGATGGCTGCAGCGATTGGCGTGGGACTCCCGGTTCAGGATGCCTCGGGTAACATGATTGTCGATATCGGCGGAGGTACGACTGAAGTCGCTCTAATCTCGCTCGCAGGTATTGTTTACAGCCGGTCTGTTCGCACCGCTGGTGACGAGATCGACGAAGCTATCATTTCCTACATGAAGCGCGCCTACAATCTGATGATTGGTGAGCGTACTGCGGAAGAGATCAAGATACGTCTTGGTTCAGCATTCCCCCTTCCTAAAGAAATCACCATGGAGGTCAAAGGACGCGACCTGGTTGCTGGACTTCCTAAGACGATGAAAATTTCCTCTGAAGAGATCCGCGAAGCAATCTCGGACCCCGTGGCAACCATCATCGATGCTGTCCGCACAACCCTAGAGCGTTGCCCGCCAGAGCTGGCCGCAGACTTGGTTGATCGCGGACTCGTTCTCGCCGGCGGTGGAGCACTACTCAAGGGGCTAGACAAGCGCCTCAAAGATGAAACCGGTCTCCCAGTACACATTGCTGATGATCCACTCAGCGCCGTGGCCGAAGGCACAGGAAAATCTCTCCAAGAGATAAATCTCCTGCGCCGCGTGACCAACATGGACTGATAAAAAATGAAGCCACTGAATCTCATCACCCTTCTTTTATTCCTTGCGGGAGTAGCCTGGTCGCTCACTCGCAGCGAGGAAGGTGTGCGCCAGATTCAGCGCACATATTACGCTGCCGTTGGCCCATTTTTAAAAAGTGGTGCCGCTTTGGAAACAAAGGCGAGAGCGTTCACCGATGAGGTGGAACATTCTAAAACAGTCACTGCCAAGCTTGATGCGGCAGAGGCTGAATTGGTGAAGCTTCGTACTGAAGCTTCCCACCTGCGAAAGCTTGAAGGAGAAAACATCCAGCTACGTTCTGCGCTCAAGTTCCAGCAACGTTCCCCTTTCAGTGTGAAAGCTGCAAAACTCATACGCCGCAAGCCTGCGACATGGTGGGAAACCATCACCATTGATCGTGGGCTAGAGCATAACGTGGAAGCCCAGCTTCCAGTGCTCGCTGCAGAAGGCCTCGTTGGCAAGGTAGACCGACCTAACGACGAGACCTCCACCGTGATTTTGCTAACCGATGAGAAATGCCAAGTATCTGCAAAGATAAAGGGCTCTCAAGAAGTTGGCATCCTCAGCGGTCAGCGCGCGCAACATGGAGACACACCAATACTCCGTCTGCGCTATCTGTCCAAAGAGGCTAAGATAAAACCCGGATCAACTGTCATAACGACAGGCCGTGGTGGACTCTTTCCCGCAAACATCAACCTCGGCACGGTAGTGTCATCAGAGGTAGGTGCTATAGATGCGGAAGCACTGGTGAAACCTGCAGTAGACTTCGCGGCCTTAGATACCGTATTCGTCCTGCTAGGGCACCATTGAACCAGTGATTAGATACCACATCAGCCTATTCATCCTCGTATTGATTGCCTGCGTCTTGCAGCAATTCATACCTGCTGTGACGGCATTATTCGATGCTCGAATCTTACTCCTACACCTCGTCTTCCTCTGTTGCTCGGTGACTGTGGGATTCTCGCCGATGCTCAGTCTCGCCTTTCTATCAGGGTTCCTATGGGACGCTAATAATACGCTAGGCCCACAGGGGGGTGATCCAGAAGTGTACCTGCACCAGACCGATGCGCTGCGCTTTGGTTATTCCATTTTACTCTTCGGCCTAATGGGAATCTTGATGCAGGGAATCCAACCACTTTTCCGCAAGGGCGCGTGGCAGCTCTCAGCCATCCTCACTGGTATCGCAATCTTCCTGTACTTACTTACCGAGTTCTTGTTGATCACCTTCGTCAGGGGCGAATGGATTTTCCCAGGAAAAGTGCTCACCCAGATCTGGCTGACCGCAGCGATGACCATGCTCTGCTCACCTCTCATTTTCGCCATCATTTTCAAGCTAGCCAAACTCTTCGACTACACCATCCGCTACGATGGACTGAAGCGCCGCTACTTCACCCCCGAAGC
>JBLHPP010000178.1:0-5501 GCA_047624385.1 Crocinitomicaceae bacterium | reverse complement strand
CATAATTGTAATGTTAACTTCTGCGGTGGCGCATGAAACCGATGGCAAACCGCAGACAATTGCCAACAAAGAAGCGGCCAAGGCCGCCAAGTTTGATCCTGTTGTGAAAATGATGGAGGGCTGGACGGTTCACATCGATCCTAAGTTGCTCGTTGGGAAACATGCCGAGGAAGGATCTAAGGCTCTAAAGATGTTGGCAAATCATTTGCAAAGAATTTCGATTCTTGTCACAGGCAAACAGCTGAATGGCCTACGCCAGGTAGGAATCTGGATTGAGCATTCACACCCAGAGCTGGATAGCATGCAGTACCATCCAGGTAAAGCATGGCTGACTGAACATGGCTATGATGAACGATTAGTAAAAAAAGTGCACATCCCTCAAGCTTCAGCACTGTCAAGCCGAAGCCAAATGATCAAGCATCCAGCGGTCATACTGCATGAGCTAGCGCATGGTTATCACGACCAGATACTCGGCTTCGAAGAACCGCGTGTCAAAGAGGCCTACAATAAGGCTATGAAAGCAAAGCTTTACGACGAGGTACTACTCTATAATGGAAAAAAAGTGCGCGCTTATGCCGCGACGAATCATAAAGAGTATTTTGCCGAAGGAGTTGAAGCTTATTTCTACCGCAACGATTTTTATCCCTTTGTGAGAGCTGAACTCGAGCTGCATGATCCCTTTCTTCACAATGTGATGGTGCAAATCTGGGGACCTCTCAAGTAGAGGCGAAACTAGATTCAATCTTTCTTCGCTGTCCTAGTTAAATTTAAACCCAAACTAATTCTGACATTATTAGTGGGGTTTCATTTACGCTCCTGAACGGCTATTCTCTGATTATAGTTGATGTCATTTGACGTGAGCAGGTTCTTGACTATTCAATCATCACCCCTACGTTCTGCAGCATGAAAGATCCAAGAATCGACCAACTCGCCCGTCAACTTGTTCATTATTCTACCGCGGTCAAGAAAGGTGAGAAGGTGATGATTCACCTCTTCGATGTGCCGGACGCAATTGGAGTAGCTTTGATTCGTGAGATTCGCGCCAAAAAAGCCATCCCAGTGGTCAGGATCGAGCATGGTCTGATCGGTCGTGAGCTCGCCATGGGCAGCACCGATGAGCAATACAAAATCATAGCTAAGCATCAGCTCGCAGAAATGAAGGACATGGATGCCTACATCGCCATCCGTGGCTCAAGTAATATCTGTGAAAATAGTGATGTACCAACCGCCAAGATGAAGACTCTGATGGCTCACATGCGCGGGGTGATGGATCACCGGGTTAAAAAAACCAAGTGGTGCGTGTTGCGCTGGCCGCATCCGTCGATGGCACAACAGGCCGGCATGAGCACTGAGGCGTTTGAGGACTTCTATTTCCGCGCCTGCCTGCTGGACTATAAAAGCTTAATCCCAGCGATGAACGCGCTCAGCCGATTGATGAATAAAACCGACCAAGTGCATATTAAAGGGCCCGGTACGGATCTTCGTTTTTCTATAAAAGGAATTCCTGCTCTCACTTCCGGTGGCAACTATAACGTGCCCGACGGCGAGGTGTTCACTTCGCCTATTAAGAATAGTGCCGAGGGCCATATTACCTACAACGTGCCTAGCCTATACCAAGGGATTCCATTCGATAACGTTCGCTTAGAGTTTAGCAAAGGAAAGATCGTCAAAGCAGACGCCGGAGCCATGACTAAGGAGCTCAACGGGATCCTAGACGCTGATCCCGGAGCACGGTATATCGGCGAGTTTGCCCTCGGGTTTCATCCAGAAATCATGGAGCCAATGCGCGATATCCTGTTTGACGAAAAAATTGCCGGCTCGTTTCACTTTACCCCAGGCCAGGCCTACGAAGTTGCGGACAACGGTAACCGCTCTCAGGTTCACTGGGATCTGGTCAGCATTCAACGCAAGGACTATGGTGGTGGGGAAATCTATTTTGACGGTAAATTGATCCGTAAAGATGGGCTTTTCCTGCCGAAATCACTGGCAAAGTTGAATTACAAATAATCCTCACCCCACACTTACCTTTCTCCCCCTTTTCGATTTCCTCAGAGACACGCCGCAAAAAGTAAACTCCTAGCAATCACCCGACGGCCCTTGAGTGTGTTCTCAGTCCCATGGGTAAAATTAATTCTAAGATTTTCAGTTGAAAATACAAAAGCGGTAGACGATGAAGCTGGGTTTAACCTCGATTAGGTTGTAGTACTTTCTTTGACAGAATTTACAAAATTGACAAAATTCTGTTTTTTGAGAGCGGGTGTCTTTCTCACTCAACCTAAGAAAAATTCTTTGTCAGTCAGTAACCTGTGGCAAAAATCGCTTCACCATCCAATGGTTCATCTAGCCGGCCCATTGACTAATGACCCTTGACCAATGACGACCCGCAAGGGTCATCAACAAAGCCTATTTCGGAAGTCGGAGTAGCTGAACTCTCGGATAGTTTCTAGGCTGCCGTCTTCGTGTCTGAGGGCTATGGACGGATGGGGGACTCCATTGAAGGTCGTGGTCTTGACCATCGTGTAGTGGGCCATGTCATCGAAGGTGAGAGTGTCGCCGATCTCCAGAGCCTGACTAAATGCGTAGTCGCCTATGATGTCGCCAGCGAGGCAGCTTGGACCACCGAGCCGGTAGTTATGTGCTCCCTCTGTTGTCGCGAGTTCTCCATCGGGGCCAAAGAGGGTAGGGCGATATGGCATCTCTAATACATCGGGCATGTGGCAGGTGGCTGAGACGTCGAGGATGGCAATCTTCAGTCCTGCGTTTTCTACGATATCGATGACTGCAGCTTCTAGCACGCCAGTATGTATGGCGATGGCTTCACTTGGTTCGAGCCAGATTTCATCGAGTTCATAACGCACGCGCGTTTTTTGGATGAGTTGGATAAGGTGCTCACGGTCGTAGTCGGGTTTGGTGATCCAATGGCCGCCACCCATATTGAGCCATGTGATCTCTGGTCGGCGAAGTAGATGGCCGAATTTTTCATCGAGGGCTTCGACGGTGGCTTCTAGATCATTAGAATTTTGCTCGCAGAGCGTGTGGAAGTGGAATCCGCTGATGCCTGTGAGGTCGACACCCTTGAGCGATTCGGCTGTGGCCCCAAGGCGTGACCCTGCAGCGCAGGGGTCGTAGATGGGTGTCTCACTAGTCGAGTGTTCAGGATTGAGGCGGATACCACATTTAAGTTCACCGGAGATGAAGCGTGGGTGGCTGGAGACCATTGTGCGGAAGCGCTGCCATTGGCTGGCTGAGTTGAAGTCGAGGTGGTGAGAGAACTCTAATAACTCCACAATTTCTTGATCTTTGTATGCGGGCGAATAGGTGAGTGTGTGCTTGCCGAACTCCTCGTGCGAGAGTTTCGCTTCCCAAAGTCCGCTGGCACAACAACCATCGAGGTATTCCGCTATCACTGGAAACGATTTCCAAAGCGCGAAGCCTTTGAGTGCGAGCACTATCTTACAATCAGCTTTCTGTTTCACCCCTGCTAGAATCTCGAGGTTGTTACGAAGTGCAGTAAGGTTAATGATGTAGCGCGGCGTAGAGGAGGCTTCTAGCCTCTTTGGTTTTACTGAAACAGACATGAGGTGATATTCGAGAAATCTCCACTAACTATACATCTATGAGAAAGTGGCTGGAAGCCTCATCTACAAAAATACTATCAAAGCTATGAATCATATTTAAAACTGCTAGGTCGATTAATTTTTTATGCCACTGAAGCCACTTGGCATTCCAAAAGAGACAATAGTAAATTTTAGAGTTTTTGATCATGACACTTCGTATTTTCCAAGAGAGCTAGGAGGGTCATTGTGAAATCTGCGTTTCTCCTTAGTCACACTGCTAGCACCACTCCATCTTCTGCCAGTACGGAAATCATATTCTTAACCTTTTGTGTGTATGAGGTTCTGAACCTTTACCTTGGCTACTAAACACTCGTTACATGTTACCCTCTATAAATTCTAAATCTTCAAACTCACAGATTGGTGACCGCAACTCCTAACAAAGTGCCACTGGTATCAGATTATTAATAAGCTCTTTAAACGACCTAGATAGTCGATGTATGTTAACAAGATTGTCGATCAAGCTAGGGGTTCTTGGGTAATTTATAAAAATAAATATGATATAATGTTACTTTTTTGTTTTACCTACGTTCTAGTTGTGCTAACAAGAGTCCGTTATGAATAATAAAATTACATTATCCCTACTAGGTGGTGCACTTGTTTCTGGTTCTGCTTTCGCAGGCGAAGTAGTTGAGCCAATTGAAGTTTGCACTCCATCATATGAAGCTGATCTTACAGTTGGCGCTCATTCAGACTACATCTTCCGTGGTGCTCGTCTGGGTACTGATATGGTTGACGCAGCTGTTAACGTTACTAAGTCTGCTTGGGGTCTCGACTTCAGTGCAGGTGCTTGGTACGGTTCTTTCGAGAATGGTAACACAAATATCGACGAACTTGACCTTACATTCGGAGTGAGCAAAGACCTCGGTTTTGCTCGTTTCAATACAGGTTACATTCACTACGATTTTGACGCAGGTACTGCTGGCGCAGATCAAACCGCTGAAATCTTTGTTGGATTCAGCAAAGATCTTTGCTACGGAATCAGCACTAGCCTTACATACTTCATCGACGCTTCAGGTGAACTTTCATCTGACGAAGCTGACAATAACGGATACTCCCAGTTGTCACTTGCTAAGTCAGACCTCTTCCTTGAAGGTCTCACACTCAGCAATGACCTCGGCTACCTCGTTGAGAAAGGCCAGCTTAACCACAACACAACCACACTTGGTTACGATTACGCTCTCTCAGAGAACGCAACAATCACACCATACATCGCTTACACTTGGGAGCTCGACGCTATTGAAGAGCACGGCCCTACACTTAATGGTGTTGAGCAAAACCGTTTCCACGGTGGTGTAGCTCTTACAGTTAGCTTCTAATTTTAGCTAATTAGTATACATTAGTTTTTGCGGGTAAGACTTCGGTCTTGCCCGCATTTTTTTGCCCAATAGAAATCGCAAAGAGGAGATAATATATTGCGGTTTTGCTGTTTGATTCAAACACTGGGATCTAGCTTATACTATGTCCTCATGGCGTCAAAATAGTGGCGCAACTCATTCGACGTAAAACACCAGAGTTCTCAGCTTCGGGTTTAGCCTTATCTTTACTCAAATTTGTATGTGAAGATCGTGCTTCGTTAACCCAACTTTGTCAAATACCAGGGATTAATCAAAAAAAGTCTGACCAATCAGGCTTTAGCTCGATCACTATCAAGAGAATCTTACTCAAAGAAACCACACAATTACGCTTTCAGGCGAGCAACTCAAAAACTTTCAAAGGAATACGTAATTGATCAGAATGGACTTCATGTGTGAAACTCTACACCGTGCTGATTAATCTTATTACTGGGGAGTTTTTACCCACGCTGTTGAGCGAGGGGGGAAGAACAAGATCTAGTAAATGGTTACCACCTTTTTGGGTACCTTATTGCTGGAGATTTAGTGCTTC
>JBLHPP010000177.1:0-5501 GCA_047624385.1 Crocinitomicaceae bacterium | reverse complement strand
ACCGCCAGCAGCCACTTCCACTCCACCCTAACGGGATGCACTTCTCAGCACGCGACCAAGATGGTGATGTCGTCTACGAAGAAATAATGTACTCGCTGGGCGGCGGCTTCATAGCCAACGAGGAGGAGATCAAAAATCCTCAACCTTCGGCCGATATGATTGCTGGCCCACATCCGTTTGACTCCGCTGACGATTTATTAGAAATCGCAGCCAGCCTTGGTTGCTCGATCTCTGAGATAATGCTAGCTAACGAAAATGCAATGCGTCCCGAGCGAGAGACGCGTGCCGCGCTCGACAATATTTGGGATGCTATGCAGCGATGCGTAGAGAATGGCATTGCCAACAAAGGCACGCTGCCAGGTGGGCTCAAAGTGAAGCGCAGGGCAAACACTGTATACACTCAGCTAACTACTAGAGCTGAGTCGGCACTTTCAGACCCTCTCTCAGTTCTAGACTGGGTGGGGCTCTACGCTCTCGCCGTAAACGAAGAAAATGCAGGACACGGCCGCGTCGTCACGGCTCCAACCAATGGAGCAGCTGGCATCATTCCTGCGGTTCTCCATTACGCCACACGTTTCAAGCAAAGCCCGCACAAAGATGGAGTCCATAGATTCCTCCTCACAGCCGGCGCTATTGCTAATCTTTATAAGAAAAATGCCTCTATTTCCGGAGCCGATGTTGGCTGCCAGGGAGAAGTCGGTGTGGCCTGCTCAATGGCTGCTGGAGCTCTGATTGAATATCTAGGAGGCACTGTCGAGCAAGTCGAGAATGCCGCTGAGATAGGCATGGAGCACAACCTAGGTCTCACCTGTGACCCTATTGGTGGCCTAGTACAGATCCCTTGTATCGAGCGTAATGCTATGGGCTCAGTCAAGGCAATCAATGCCGCAAGAATGGCAATGAATGGTGATGGTTCCCACTTTGTTTCGCTCGATAAAGTCATCAAAACCATGCGCGAAACTGGCAGAGATATGCAGGCTAAATATAAAGAAACTTCACGCGGCGGACTCGCCGTAAACGTCGTTGAATGCTAGCAGCTAACTCAGCTGCCACCAGATTCCTGTAGGCAGAGGTGGCTATTACAGAGTAACCTATGTATCAATCTAAGTAGCCCGATGACTAAATCAAACGCCACAGTATCAAAAACCCGCTCAGACCGCGGTCTATTAGTTGTGTTCTTTTTGATCTGCTCAGTAGCATCTATTGGACTCACGCTCTGGCTGCTCCAGGATGAGATTCGTCTCCCCTCTCTCAGCACAAAGGCAAGGAAACAAATCCCGCAGCCTGAGCAATACGAAATCCTCAAAAAAGACATCAAAATAAGGAAAAACCGCCTTGCTCAGAGTTACAATGATGCTCAAAATGATGCTGAACGAGAAGTCGTTCTTTCAGAATCTCGTATATTGTTAGAATCTATACTTCCAAAGATGATGCGTTGCTGGCTCGGAACACCATGGGACTTTAACGGGATTTCAGAAACGCCCGGTAGCGGTAAAATAGCTTGCGGCTACTTCGTCAACACGATCATGCGCGATGCTGGTTTCTCACTGCCTCGGATCAAACTCTCGCAACAACCTTCGCAGACAATACTCGGAGCGTTCGTCCCGCGGCACTCCATGTCCATTCGTACTGGCATGGACTACTCAGAATTTTACGAATTGATTCTATCGAAAGATGCCGGCATCTATATCGTAGGCCTCGACAATCATGTGGGCTTTATCGTCCACGACGGGATCAAGCTCCATTTCATCCACTCCTCCGGGAGAGCTCCGTGGTGTGTCGTCGACGAAACCAAAGAGAATGCAGTAGCACTCCAGAGCTCCCATTACCGAGTCATCGGTAATGTCACAGCCCAAACAAAAACATTAAAAAAATGGTTGCTAGACGAGTCTGTGTACTCGGGAAACTAATCAGCTACTTTTGAAAGCTTCTTCTGAGCCTTCTTGATCAGGCTCTCAGCAGTCTTCACATTATCAGACATTTTTAGGAACTCAGCGTAGTTTTCGACCACAGCAGCATACTCATGCTTTTCCTCTTTGATATGCTTCTCGTAGACCTTCACTGCTAATTTAAAATGATCTTCAGCCTCTTTTAGCTCTCCCACTTTACAGAGTGATAGAGCCAGGTTTCCGTGAGATTGCGCCGTGTCAGGATGCTCTTTACCTAACACCTTTATTCGGATTTCCAAAGCCATCATGTTCATCTCTCTGGCCTCAATATTTCTCTCCAATTTGAGATAGAGCGCCCCTATATTATTACAAAGTGTCCCAGTCTTTGAATGCTCTAACCCAACGGTATGATTACAAATCTCTAAACCCTTGAGTAAAAGATCCTCAGCTGCCGCAAAGTTTCCTATCGAGCGGTAGACAAACCCCACATTATTACAAATATTTGCCACTTCTTCAGAGTGCCCCATTCCAGCTTGTCCATAGAGCTCGATCGCGCGCTCATAAAAGCGAACTGCCTCAGCTTCATTTTCTACACTGTCGTAGAGCACTGCCACACTCGCACTTATCCGAGCCAGCATCACTTCATTGTCAGTGAACTGATTGGCAATCTCAAGGGACTCCAAATATCCGAGACGAGCCTCTTCTAAATTTCCAGTTTGGCGCAATACATCTGCTTGAATCTCTATGCTTCTTGCTAGAGCAAAATCTGCACCATCCTCTTGTTCCAGCACTGAACCTCGCGCTTTATCGACCACTGCTTGCGAAGCTTGATATGCTTTTTGCCATTCACCTTCTTTACAGAGATTTTCAACTCTAGTAGAGAGCATGTCTAAAATATTAGCGGTTCCAGCATTCATTGTAGTTTATAAGGGTATTGAAAAAACTCTAAGAGATTTCCTATTTTTAGAATACCTAATTCATATCGACAATCAAAATCGATTAGTTCTATACTTAATAAATTTTGAAATTCTCACTTGTTCATCTGGAATTCTTTGGGTTTCCGATTCCTGGACACCTCACGCCAGCCGATCGAGGCACTCGACTCGGCTTCGAGGTAGTCCGCCAAAAGCATCCTCGAGTGCTAAATTTGACCTCCTCCGACCATCCCAAATCCCGCTCATCTTCGCCAGTTCATTTTCAAAATGTTCTAACGCCCTGAGTGATGCACCTTTGGTATTGAGGTGATTGATTGCTCGGCGGAGCAAGTCAAACACCGCGTCATCGCTCTGGCCAAATTCCATCACATGCTCGGCAAGTGCGGTAAAATAACCAGCGAGCAACACATCACGGTATTGGCCCCTAAGCCCCTCATGGTATTCGATAGGACAAACTTCTCGGAGTGTGTGTAGCTCAGATTTTCGACTCTCCACCCACTCAATATCCGCAATGTAGAACAAATCAATTTTCCCTGAGAAACTCCCCTTAGATCTACGCGCTCCCTTTGCCACAGTCTTGATGAGCCCCACTCCTTCGACGCACCAAGTCACAATCAAGCTCGTGTCGCTTAACTTTGTGAGTCGTAGAATGATCCCTCGCCCTGATTCCATCGGCTGTATTCTTCCCTAACTCATCTCAAATCACAAATCTCAAATTCAGCACTTGCATATACCGCCATCCTTTACCAGCATCCGCCGCATTATGGCTCGCATCAACGACAACTTTCTTAAACTCAAAGCTGGGTATCTTTTCCCAGAAATCGGCCGCCGCGTGGCAGCCTACACCGAAGCTAACGCTGACAAGGCATCCACACTCATCCGTTGCGGTATTGGCGACGTGACAGAAGCTCTTCCAAAAGCAGTGAGGGAAGCCATGCACAAGGCTGTAGACGAACTCGGCTGTCGCGACACCTTCCGCGGTTACGGTCCTGAGCAAGGTTATGGCTTCCTCCGCGAAGCGATCGCTGACAACGCATTCACAGGCCTCGACATCTCAGCTGACGATATTTTCGTTTCAGATGGATCGAAGTGTGACACCGGTAATATCCTCGATATCTTCGGTAAAGGAAACACCATTGCAGTCACCGACCCAGTCTATCCAGTGTACGTTGATACCAACGTAATGATCGGCAACACCGGTGAAGGTGACGAAAATGGCCGATACGAAGGTCTTGTTTACCTAGCATGCACAGCTGAGAACGATTTCGTTCCTGCTATCCCGAAAGAGAAAGTAGACATCATCTACCTCTGCTATCCGAACAACCCAACTGGAGCGTCCGCCACACGCGAGCAGCTTCAGGCATGGGTCGACTACGCGCTCAAGAACGACGCGATCATCCTCTATGACGCAGCATATGAAGCATTCATCCAGGATCCAGACGTACCTAGGTCTATCTACGAAATCGAAGGCGCTAAAGAATGCGCACTCGAGTTCCGCTCATTCTCCAAGAATGGTGGATTCACTGGCGTACGCTGCGGCTACATCGTCATCCCTGACACAGTTTTTGGCACCACAGCTACTGGTGAGAAAATCAGCATCAAACAACTCTGGAGCCGTCGCACATCGACTAAGTTCAACGGAGCGTCCTACCCAGTGCAACGTGGTGCAGAAGCAGTCTTCAGCGACGCAGGCAAAGCCGAGGTTGCAGCACTTGTAGAGCACTACATGGGCAACGCAGCACTACTCCGTACAGCTTGCACAGAGCTCGGACTTAAAGTCTTCGGCGGTGAAAATGCTCCCTACGTTTGGGTGGCATGCCCAGCAGGACTTACTTCATGGGACATGTTCGACAAGATGCTCTCTGAAGCCAATGTGGTCATCACTCCAGGTTCTGGATTCGGCGCAGCAGGTGAAGGTTACTTCCGTATCTCAGCATTCAACTCACGTGCAAACGTTGAGGAAGTTTGCAAGCGCCTCAAAGCACTTCTTTAATCATCCTTAGATTCACTAACCATTTCTACCAAAGGCAGAGCTTCGGCTCTGCCTTTCTTGTGGGAATCAACACGCCAATAAATACTGAGTCCGGTTCTATGGACGCTCAATAGCTTATGGTTTTCTGCCCGTTGGGCTTGCAGAATCTCAGCAGCACGTTCCCGCCAGAGGAGGCATGATGAGCATAGAACGCCTCTGTACTGACTACCGCCCCGTTGAATGGCAAACATTCACTTGGAATTCTCAAAACCTAAAATGATCAGATACTTAAAAATTATCACAACAAGATTAACTAGAGTTTAGGCAACCTCCGCTAAGCCGTCATTTGAGTGGAGCTGCTAGTTTTTTGCATTTTCTAGCTGTCTTCATCGGTCAAGCTTTGGCGATTTTAGGCGGAGAGGTAGTCTATGGTGTGGGGGGGGGTGTTTATTCTGGGCGTGGGAGCCCTAATCCCTGCAAGAAGGCATACCTATCTATATTGTAAGTCAAATTGCATAGGGCGTTGTGCTGACTCGCTCTTTTGATTCCTATTCGCCGAAAGAGGTCTGACTTCATGTGTTTCATCCTGCCAAACACGTGCTCTACCCACACTCGAATACGGCTGACCTTCTTGTTGTAAATCTTATCTTCATCACTCAATGGCGAGTTTCTATTCGCTTTGAGCATCGTGAAATCTTCGAGATT
>JBLHPP010000176.1:0-5553 GCA_047624385.1 Crocinitomicaceae bacterium | reverse complement strand
ACAGTAGAATTTCCAACAGGATCAGGTGTACAACTAAGCTTAGGCGATGTGGCTGACAGGCTCAGCGATCGACTAGTGAGTATGTTTTTACCTGGTGAGCAGGGCTTCCGCCCAGCTTTGGCAAATTTAGACCATTATTCCAAGGGGCAGGAGTGGGACGAACTCGTGCTGTTTTATGAGTACTTTAATGGTGATACTGGTCAGGGCCTAGGAGCGAGTCACCAGACCGGATGGACAGCGCTGGTGGTCACTTTGTTGCGTGATCGAGCTAGGACGCAGTTGGCTGATGCTGACCAATAAGAATCGAGATGCGGCTCAAATTCGGCACCGACTTTACTGAAGGTATTACGGCTTGATCAGCATTTTGGCTCCGCACACGAGGAGGGTAATGCCGAAAATGCGGGTGAGCGTGCTCGACTGAAGGCCCTGCATGAGGTCAGATCCAAACCAAGAAGCTGCTGCTGCACCGGCTGCTGCGCAGAGTACTATACGCCAGTCAACGAGGCCCGCTCTGGAGTTGTTAGTGGTCGCCACGAGGGCGGTGATGATGATGATAGCGAGAGAGGTTGCTACTGCCTGCTTGTGCTCTAGGCCGAGTAGCCGGGTGAATGCTGGGACCATTACGATGCCTCCGCCAATCCCGCAGAGCGCTCCGAGAAGTCCTGCGGCAGCGCCAACGGTGAGGCTAATGAGGAGGGTTTTCATCATTTACCTGCGTCTTTGCTGTGCTGAGCTCATGAGCTCTACGACTAAGCGATGGAGTACCATACGGTGGTCTAGGCCTGAGCTGACGAGTGAGTGGTCGGCTTGGAGGCAGGATTCCATGGATTTCTTCAATGCTGGAAATGGAAATGCTTGCGCGTCTTTTGCTGCGAGAAAGAGCGGGTAGGCATTGACCCCACCAGTTTTTTTCTGAGGGAGCCAGGCTCGGTCCATTTCAGGTAGGCGATTGAGCGCATCGGAGAACGCATTGTAGTTCTGCGTTGGGAGTTTCATGTTCTCGCCTGCAGCTCGGGCCATAAAAAGGTTACGAATAGTAGGGATCAAGGATGCACGAAGAATAGCGATTGCTGATTCACCTCGATTTAGCTGTTGGTCAATCAGCTCAAGCGCTCTGGCTCCATCACGCCGTTGCAGCGCACGGCCTACTTCAAAGACGAGACCAGCCCGGGAGAGTGGGACCATTTGCCGCACATCAACCAGCTCTACTGTGCGTCGGTCTTTACCTAAGAAGAGGTCTAGTTTGTTGATCTCAACTGTGATCTGGCGAGTGTCCTCTCCAGCGAGCATGACAAAAAGTTCCATCGCTTCGGCTGTGAAATTGAGGCCTAGCTCTTTAGTGCGTTTCTGCACCATGATTGCGACTTGGTCCTGCCACCCATCTTTTGAGGTGTCGAGTTTGTTGTGCTCTATGAGTGTGGCGTTATCTTTTGCCCACTTATAGAAGCTTCTGCGTTTGTCTATGACGGTAGCAGAGAGAATGAATGTGACACCATCACCGAGTCCACCTGCGAGGGTGTTTTTGATTGCCTCGACACCGAGCTTGGCGCGTTCAGCCTCGCTGGTTCTATCCGAGCCCATGAAGGTGGCTCGCTTTAACCATACGATCTTACCTCCACCGAAGAAAGGTAAGGTTTGAAGCGCTTGAATAGTCTCATGCGAAATGTCGTGAGCATGCTCAGTATTGTCGGCATTGCCGTCAATGATGTCATTGGCAAAGTCATCGCCTTCGGCCGGCTTGAGTTTGTTGAAGAGTTTGATAGCGGCTTCAGCGCAGGCACCGTCGTCTGTGCCGTAGATGACGTAGATGTTGTTAGCTGGCATTATTAATCGAGGATGTACTCCAGAAAAATAGACTGGAGGCTAGTGTAAAAATGGTAGCGAATGATAGCAGACTTGAGAGTTGGGTCTTCGAATTCTAGGTTCTCCTGGTCAGCAAGGTCTTCAAACTGACTTACTTCAAAGCGTTCTTCTAGCGAGATTCTTGCTTGATTGATCGCACCAAACCAAATGTTGGCGTCTTCAGCTTTGATGAAAAGTGAGCCAGTGAGGTCGTGAGCCTTATCCGCTGTGCTGATAGATCGGGAGACATGAATGACCTGGCTACTGAACTGATCTGCCAGTTCCGGGGTGATAAGTTCAGCCCAGTCTTCATCGGCCGCCATGTAGAGGGCTAGTTTGTCGGCAAGAGGTTCATCGGGCATCTGGCTTGCGTCAGTGCAGATCATCTCTAAGATCAACCAGTCGTTGGCACTTTCAGCATCGATCCGCAAGCTGCGGTCAAGTGTGGGAGCAACTCTCATTCAGATTTTTGGATTGAGGCTTTGAGTTGATGACTATGAAGTTGTTGCACGTAGAGCTCTGCTTGTTCTTTCTCACCCGTCCAGACAATCGATTTTCCAGCGTTGTGGACTTCTAACATAAGTTTCTCTGCTCGCTGCTTATTGTAACCAAAAACGCGTTTCAAGATGAGGGTGACATAGGCCATTAGGTTCACTGGGTCGTCAAAAATGATAACCGACCATGGAGTTGTGGTCTGAGTCGTTGTTTTCGTCTGAAAGTCGGTGCTGGTTGATTCCAATCGCATTTGTTGGACATGATGCATAGCGAAATGCTTTGCATCAACTAGGAAGTTGAGAGAAATAAAATGCCACTACAGCTGTGGGCGGGAGTGGCGTTGAAAAAGTAGCGAATTTTACTTTGATTGCTCAAGCATACGGATAATCGGGGCCTCCGCGCGTTGGCGGATTTCCTCGGGCATTTCAACTGTTGGGCTGAGGTCGCGAAGGCAATTGCGAAGCTTCTCTAGAGTGTTCATTTTCATGAAGTGGCAGTCGTTGCAAGCGCACTTATCAGTAGGCCCAGGGATGAGATTCTTGTCTGGAGCTTCTTTTTGCAAGCGGTGGAGCATGCCCGACTCCGTGACGACGATGATGTCTTTGACTGGAGCATTTTGGCAGTAGGTAATCATCTTCTCCGTAGAACAGACTTCGTCAGCTAGCATGCGGACGGCTGTGGTGCATTCTGGGTGAGCAACCACGAGAGCTTCTGGGTACTCTGCTTTTATCTTGTTGATAGAGTTCTGGGTGAACTCGACGTGGACATAGCAAGAGCCCTGCCATAGATCCATCTTACGGCCGGTTTGTTCCATGACCCATGCGCCGAGGTTGGCATCTGGGACAAAGAGGATAGGGCGATCAGCTGGTGCTTGGTTGACAATGTTGATGGCATTGCCAGAAGTGACGATGACGTCGCTAAGAGCTTTGACGCCGCCTGAGCAGTTGATGTAGGCTATGACGTAGTAGTTCTTTTCTTTATTCGTCTCTATAAATGCGGCGAGGTCCTCAGCTGGGCAGGATTCTTCGAGTGAGCAACCAGCATCGCGATCTGGCAAGATGACAGTCTTGTTAGGGTTAAGTATCTTGGCTGTCTCAGCCATGAAATGAACACCACAGAATGCGATGACATCACAGTCGGTGGCTTGGGCCTTGTATGCGAGTCCCAGAGAGTCGCCGACATAGTCCGCGATATCTTGGATTTCTCCCACTTGGTAATTGTGAGCGAGGATGACGGCATTGCGCTCATTTTTGAGGCGCAGGATCTCTTCTTTGAGATCGATAGCGGTAGTAGCCATAAGATATGTAGAAAGGGAAAACGGACAGCCCTTAGGAAGGGTGTCCGTTTGAAATATTTAGATGTCTAGATCTAGTTGGTTGTTCGGCCTAGAGCCCGTTGAGTCAGCGTTCTGGGTGGGTTTAGACACCGGATTCTTAGCAGTGGCCTGCTCAGAATTTAGGATGCTGTGGCCGTGTTCTCCTTTTTTACTGGAGTAGATGCAACGGGGGTAGCTGTGGTATTCCCAGAGCTAGCAGGAGCGCCAACTGTGGACTTGCCGACGAAGATCGCACCAGCTTCGATAGAGAGTGTTGCAGCCTTGATGTCACCAACAAGCTCAGCATTTGCTTTTAGCTCAACGCGCTCAGCCACAGTGATGTTGCCGTGCACTTTGCCGTAGATGACTACTGAACGTGTGCGAATCTCAGCGCGTACTCGGGCATTTTCTCCTACTGTGAGGGAACCGTCAGAATCAATCTCGCCTTCGATCTTGCCGTCGACCACGAGATCATTGGTGAAGCGAACTTGACCTTTGATTTCGACATCAGAGCTGAGCATGTTGCGACCACTACCAGCAGCAATCTGAGATGTGTTCGACTTCTGAGTGCGTTTTTCAGGAGCTGGCTTTTGATTCGCCTGCGAGCGAGCCGTTGATGAGCTGGATGGAGCGCTAGCAGATGCAGCAGATGCAGCTGGGCTCTTAGAGCTAGGAGTTGGAGCACCTTGAGAAGGTGTGCCTTCGTTTTGGTTACTGATATATTTTTTGAATACAGACACGGCTGGTATTTGATTTTGATGGTTATAAATGGCTTCTTCGGTCACCCGAAGAGGAATGCGGAATAATTTGGGCCACACTATAGACTACTCAGGGACTTGTGAATTTGTTTCGTCTTTTTTTTCGGTAGCAGAAGATTCTTTAGCTGGAGCTTCTGAGAGATTGCTTTCGGGGGCATTCGCAGGGATGGCAGCAGGAGTAGGAGTAGGAGTAACCGGCACAACTGGAGCCACTGGAGCAATTTTCTTTTCCACTTCTAGTGGTGGCACAGCACCGATGAAACGGAGTCGATTGCTCGCCATTGTTTTATAGGAGGAGAACTTTGCGATGCTGTCGATGTCTGAGGAGTCGTCAGAGATGAGGTTGGTGACAGCGGTGTAGTGTTCTCTGGCGCGTTCGTTGTCGCCATTTAGCTGGGCAATGTCGCCGAGCGCGATTTGAGCTACAGGTGTGATATGTTCTGCATTTTCTATTTCGAGCACAGCCGAGAGTTGAGCTTCAGCTGCAGGTAGTTTTCCTTCGTTCAGAAGTCGCAGGCCCAAACTCGTTGTAGCTGTTGGGATAGCAGCGTGGTTAGGGTAGGTGGCAGTGAAGTCGCGAAGGGCATTGATCGCATCTTCAGCTGACTCGTTTCCTTTGATGTCGGCAATAAGCAGGGCTGCGGCACCTGCAGAAGCAGTAGTGCCGTGGCTTGAGATCACAGCTTGCAGTTGGGGTTCGTCATCGGCCGAAGCGAGGGCTTCACCCGCTTGGGCATTGAGCATTGCGCTGTAGCCGGTGTAACCCACGTAGCCTAATACACCCAAAAATATGGCGATGGCTGCGGCGATAATGAGTTTCATGTTTTCATCGAGAAAAACATCAAATTTTGATGGGCCGTGATCGATCTCGGCAATTGGTGTAGGTATGTCGTCCATTTGTTATGTGTGGTCGTAAGGATCTGAGGGCAGTCTTGCAAGAAAGAAAGCAGTATCTGACAAGGAAAATGATGAGAGGACTCGTGGATTCTCAATGATTGGGGGGGAATTGAGTTGAAATGGTGGTGGTATGGGCTAGATCGTATTCAGCAAGCGCGTCCTCCAGAGCTGATCTACTTATGAAATCTAAACTAAAATTGGTCCACTTTTATGGCATTGTCGATCTTGGCTATGTGGCTGCAGAAA
>JBLHPP010000175.1:0-5577 GCA_047624385.1 Crocinitomicaceae bacterium | reverse complement strand
CATGCCACCTGAAGGCAAAAGTCCACTGACTACTGAGCAAATACAAATCCTCGGATGGTGGGTTAAGATTGGTGCTCCTGAATTAGCGAAACGTAGCGAGCTAGAGATCACACCTATTATTGAGAAAGCATTAGCCACATTGCTCACCCCAGCTCAGCAAGCTCGATTAGATGCTGCTAAGAAAGCAGAGATCGCAGCTAAGAAAAAAGCTGATCAGAAGAAGCGTATCGAGCTAGCCTCGGCACTGGAAGCTGTGAACGCCAAGTTCCCAGGATCATTGAAATATGTTTCCCAGCAAAACACCGACCTGAACTTCTCCGCGGTCAGCTATCGTTCAAAGTTTTTTGATGCTGATATTGAGATTCTCGCTTCAATCTTCAAGGATGTGGTCGAGCTGGATCTATCCTCCACCCAGATAACCGATGCCGTCGCAAGTAAGCTCTCTCAATTCTCAAATCTTCAGAAGGTGAAATTGAATGGCACTCAAGTGAGTGATGTCGTCTTGGCGACGCTCTCAGAGCTACCAGAGCTGGAAGTTATCAATGTCTATGGCACTGAAATAAGTGACGAGGGCCTCAGTAACCTTACCAATCACCCTAAACTTCACAGAATTTATGTCTGGAATACCAAGGTGACTGAGAAAGGGGCTAAGTCGCTAGAAGTTGCCTTGGTCAAGCGTGCCACAGCAGAAGCTAAGGCTCTAGAAGAGTCCACAGACAAGGGTGACACAAAAGTAAACTACCCACAGGTCATCCTCGGTATGGATACCACGATGAACGACTAGTCGGTATGTCTGGAGATAGGTAGCCTAAACTCTCATTTCATCGCAGCAGTAGTCATAGAATAGCTATTGGTGCGATCTACGTGGATTGATGGTTCCGTATTTGCCAAGGCTATTACGGATAAATATTTGTAGCCCTCTAGAGTGCCTCGTCTTTCGCGGTAAAAAAATCTCCCCCGTCCTCACTATTTGTCAGATCTCAGCTATGAGAATATCTCGTTCACCACGCGCGCAGGCTCGGTGACTCCCGGAAGTGTTTGGTCCAAGCCTTGGAACGGATAAGTGAGGTGGTTGTGCTTGAGACCTAATGAATGGAGGATAGTAGCTTGGAGGTCTTGCGTGGAAACCCTGTCAGTCATTGCTTTGTAGCCGATCGGGTCAGACTCGCCAAAACTAAACCCGGGTTTAACTCCCGCACCAGCCAGCCACATGGTGAATGAGCCCGGATTGTGGTCGCGACCAATAAATTTCATCTCCTGACCACCACGGTTTTCGCGCATTGGTGTGCGTCCAAATTCACCACCCCAAACGATGAGCGTGTCCTCTAGCAATCCTCGTTGTTTCAGGTCTGTAAGAAGCGCGTACATTGGTTTATCTACTTGATCGCATTTACTTTTGAAGCCTTCATTGAGAGCTTCACCTTTGGAGGCTCCATGCGAATCCCATCCCCAGTCAAAGAGCTGGATGTAGCGGACGCCACGCTCGGCTAGACGGCGCGCTAGAAGGCAATTGTTTGCAAATGATTCTTTACCAGGCTGTGTCCCATAGAGTTCGTGGATATGTTCTGGTTCATCCTTGAGGTCGAAGGCCTCATTGGCGTGAATCTGCATCCTGAATGCCATTTCATATTGGGAAATCCGAGTGAGAGTCTCCGGGTCGTGTGACTCATTGTAGGCTTGTTGATTGATCTCAGTAATTGCATCGACAGCTTTTTTGCGCATATCGCGCGAGATTCCATCAGGGTTTGATAAGTAGAGCACTGGGTCGCCTTTGGATCGGCATTGGACACCTTGGTAGACCGATGGCAAGAAGCCTGATCCCCATACAGATTTTCCAGCTGAGGGAGCTTTACCTCCAGAAACTAGTGATATGTAGCCAGGTAGGTTATCATTCTCGCTACCTAGCCCGTAAGTGACCCAGGATCCTATCGATGGATTTCCAAGAATAGCATTGCCGGTATGCAGGAGTAATTGGGCTGGCGCGTGGTTGAATTGGTTCGTGTGCATCGACTTGATGAAGCAAACTTCATCGATCACTTTTTCAAACCATGGAAGCCGGTCGGAAACCCACTGACCCGACTCACCAGCTTGGTGAAATGGATAGATGGAATTCAGCAACTTGGGTACTCCTTGAATGAAGGCAAATCGTTGACCTGCTATATATTCTTTGGGAGTTGGTTGGCCGTCGTATTTGGCGAGCTCGGGCTTGTAGTCGAATAGTTCTAGCTGCGACGGAGCACCCGCCATGTGGAGGAAAATCACCCGCTTTGCCTTTGGGGCAATATGTGAGATCGAGCTGTGAATATCGCTATTGCCTGCTCCTATGGCCTGGTTCGCGAGTGACGAGAGCCATGCGGATCCAACGCCAGCGACACACTTAGAGAGAAATTGTCGACGCGATTGATGGAGTAGTTGATCGTGTTGGAGTTGTTGGAAAACGTTCATGGGTGACTTACTTAGTGATTGCAGCGTCTAGATTTAGGAGAGTGTTCGCGATAACGGTGAGGGCGGCATCTACTGGCGATTCCCCTACTTTTTTGGACTTCTCTGGGTTAGCCTTGAAGTCATTAATGATTTCGGAGTGTAGTTGCTTAAGCACTGCGACCGTGGCATCGCTAGCTGGTTGTTGGGTGCTGAGTAGATAGCCATACTTGATGCGTGCCTCGATGTCTGTGCCAGCTTCCTTTTGCATCCGTTTGGCAAATTCCTGGGAGCATTCCCGATAGACGGGGTCATTCAGAGTGATTAGCGCATGTAGTGGTGTGTTTGTTGCTATCCGTTGAGGTGAGCAAAGGTCACGTGAGGGCGCGTCAAATGTGAGCATGGACGGGTAGGGGCTGGTGCGTTTCCAGTAAGTATATACTGCACGGCGGAAGCGATTCGGGCCCTCAGCAGTCTTCCACTTAGCTCCGCTGTAGACACTTTGCCATATCCCGTCTGGTTGTGGTGGCATGACTGAAGCTCCGCCCAGAGCTGTCGTCATTAACCCAGAAGTGACGAGTGCGTTGTCACGTACCATCTCGGCACTAAGGCGAGTGCGGGGGCCGCGAGCCAGATGAATATTATGCGGATCTTTTTTAGCGAGCTCAGCTGAGGCATTGTGGTCTTGTCGGTAGGTTGAAGAGAGCACCATATTGCGAAGCGCCTGCTTGATAGACCATTTTTGTGTGGTCTGAAACTCGATAGCGAGATGGTCCAATAATGGAAGGTTTGTTGGTTTTGTGCCGGTGGAGCCAAAGTCGCCTAAAGTCTGAACAATACCTCGACCAAAGAGCTCGGAGAAGAGTCGGTTGACCATAACGCGTGCAGTCAGCGGGTTTTTCTCTGAGGAAATCCACTCGGACATTTCGCGGCGATTGGTAACCTTGGCACCCGATGGATTTAGTAGCTGAGGGACTCCTTCTGTGTGGATGTCACCTTTGTTGAGCCACAGACCACCAATGAATAAACGGGTTTCGCGCCGTGCGTCATTTGGTCGTTGCTGGATGATCGGGATGTTGAGCCCTTTGATTTCATTGTAATCTTGCTTCGCTTTGGCGAGGGCAGCTTTCGATTGCTGGAAGCTCTGGCTGGTGATGATTTTAGCCCACTCTTGTGACTGAGAACTCTCGATCGAGAACCGGCGAAGTGTACAGGCTTGGCTACCTGTTGTGCTAGCTTTGTGTTGGATAGTCAGCTCTAGAAATTCGTCAGCAGCAAACGTTACAGACTTGGTGGGTACGAAGACGGCTTGTCGTTTATTAAAGAGTTTAGGGTAGCCGCCGAACCCGTCTCTTTTATCACTTATAGAGCCGTTGGAGTCAAAGGGGCCGACTATAGAATCGGAAAATATGTGTTCTATCTTAATGGGTTGCTTACTTCCGTCCGGTTTCACTATGTTAAGAATGAGCTGAGAGAGGACAGAGGCGCGTTCGGGAAGTTCGGCAGGATTGTCAGACTCAGGAATAATGCTGACTCTTAGAGCCGTGAAGTTCTGCGGCTTGGCTACGAGGTCGAAGCGGGTACGGATCGCTAGGGTGCCCGAAGTTCGCAGTTCTCCATCTGGGTAGCTGGCCAGTTTACCGTGGGTGGTATTTGTTGCAGTGTAGTCTAGATGTGCCCAGCTAGCGTCAGCTGTGATCCACTTCTTCCCGTGTGAGTTGAGCGCTGTCTGTAGAGGCTTAATCTGACTGAACAATCCAGCCGTTTTTTGTCGTTCCTCTTTGTTGTGAGAAACCTTGAATAGCGGATACTCGTTATCGATGTCTATATCAGCTGTTGAGTTAAAGAAGGCGCTGAAACGGTAATAGTCAGCATGTGGAATCGGCTCATATGGGTGAGCGTGGCATTGAATACAGCCGAAGGTGAGACCTTGGGCTGCCGTCCAGGTCGTGTTAACTCGGTCAATAGTGGATAACACGCGGAACTCTTCATCATCGGTGCCTCCCTCGGTGTTCGTTTGTGTATTCCTATGGAAAGCAGTTGCTATCAACTGCTCTGAACTTGGGTTTTCAAATAGGTCTCCAGCGAGCTGTTCTTGTAGAAATGTGTTATATGGTTTGTCCGCGTTGAATGAATCGATCAAATAGTCACGGTACGGCCAGATGTTACGATGTGGATCCTTTTCATAGCCCATGGTGTCCGCATAACGAGCTAGATCCAACCACACTGATGCCCAGCGTTCACCAAATCGTAGTGAGGAAAGCAGGCGGTCGGCCTGTTTTTCAAAGGCGTCTTTGCTGTCATCTTTGAGGAAGTCATTGAGTTCCTCTGGTGTGGGAGGTAGGCCGATGAGGTCGAGATTCACTCTGCGAAGCCATTGTGCTTTTCCTGCACTCTGGCTAGGACTAAGCTTTTCAGCCTCGATTTTAGCGAGGACCAAGCGATCCATCTGTAGGAGTGGCCAATCCGCGTGTTTCAATTCTGGAAGTGCTTGCTCCTTGGGGGAACTATAAGCCCAGTGATCTTCCCACTTGGCACCTTGTTCTATCCAGCGTTTGATCGTGTCACATTGCTCTTTACTCAGGGGTTCCTCTGCGTGCGGACCTGTCTGGAGTGGCATCTTGTCATCTATATCATCAGTAATAATTCGTAGGTATAGTTCAGACTTCTCTGGCTTGCCTGGTGTGATGATCGTTTTTCCGGACCTAGCTTTACCCAGTACTTCTGACCGGTAAATCAAGGATAGGTCTCCATCAGTTTTCGCTCCACCGTGGCACTTCGTACACTTTTTGATAAAAATTGGCCTGATGTCCTTGTTGAACGTGACTTTACTAACCGACTCAGCTTGTAGCAGGCTAGTCGCTATGATTATGGATAAAATGGTTAAGGTCGGAGATTTCATATAGTGCGTAGGAGAAATTCTGTCTAGGGATAGTATACTCGATAAATTGCCGTGTCTATCGAATCAAATCATGGTTTTTTGGTGAAGCTACTCGAGAAAATGGTATTTAGCCGATTTTGAGACTTACGGGCACCTCCGGCAACTAGCGTTGGTGGTGCTGGAAAGAATTTCAAGCGAGGCTAGGCGTGATGAGTGAGCGGATTTTTATCCATGAACGAAGAATAACGCAGCCTTGCGCAGAAAGGCTTTCCAGC
>JBLHPP010000174.1:0-5592 GCA_047624385.1 Crocinitomicaceae bacterium | reverse complement strand
ACCATAGTTAGGGCCATTTTCACCACCGCGGAGGATGATGTGACAGTCTGGATTACCTGAAGTGGTCACGGCGGATGCCATGCCAGTTTCAGCAACGCCAAGGAATGTCTGCGGCTTGCCCGCAGCATTGATAGCATTGACTGCGGCTACAAGATCACCAGCTGTGCTATTCTTGAAGCCAAGAGGCATGGAAAGGCCCGAGGCCATCTGGCGGTGAGTCTGAGATTCTGTGGTACGCGCACCGATAGCCGACCAAGAAATGAGGTCAGCGATGTACTGAGGAGTGATCGGGTCGAGCAACTCAGTTGCTGTTGGGAGTCCAGTATCGATGATCTGGCGGAGGAAAGTGCGGGCTTGCTTGAGGCCTTCAGTGATGTTGTCTGAGCCATCGAGTGCTGGGTCCATGATGAGACCTTTCCAACCGACGGTCGTGCGTGGCTTTTCAAAGTAGACACGCATCACGATGTAGACCTTGTCCTTCACTTCTTCAGCCAGCTTGGCTAGCTTCTGCGCATATTCGAGCCCAGCTTTGGTGTCATGAATCGAACAAGGACCCACGATGAGAAGAAATCGTTCATCCGTTCCTTGTAGAATATTACGGATGATTTCCCGTGAATTAGCAATAAATTCAGCTTGCTTAGTGCTCCTGACAACATCTTGCATAAGAGTTATTGGAGTAGGGAGTGGGACGTTTTTGGTGACGTTGAGATCGCGGACCTGTGCCATAATGTGAGTTGTTATATATATGGCGGTTCATGATTTACATGAGTGCCAGTGCTTGGGTAGTCTTTTTCAAATGAAAGACAAGGCGATACTCCTAATAAAGAGTCTAACGGAAGCGCATAGTGTGCCTGGGTATGAAGATGAAGTCCGAGACATCTTTATCGGGCAGCTCGCTTCGGCGGGGGAATTGAGCACTGACCGGATGGGCGGTGTGTATTGTGAAAGGGGACATGGGCCTAAGATTTTACTTGCTGGTCATATGGATGAGGTTGGATTTCGCGTGCAGAATATCACGCCCGACGGATTTATAAAATTCCTTCCAGTGGGAGGTTGGTGGGCACACACGCTTTTGAGCCAACGGGTGAAGGTGAAGACTCGGTCTGGAGCTAAAGTGCTAGGTGTGATCGCTAGCAAACCACCACATTTTTTACCTGAGTCCGAGCGTAGTAAGGTCATGGCTCTTGGTGCACTATATATTGATGTTGGGGCAGCGAGTCGCGAGGAAGTGGAGAGCGAATTTGGAATCCAACTAGGAGATCCGATTGCTCCAGAGACTGAATTTACTGCGATGCAGAAGCGTGATTATTACATGGCAAAAGCATTTGATAACCGGGTCGGTATGGCCTGTGCTATCCAAACGATGCAGGAACTCAGTGATGAGGAATTACCCAATACTTTGATCGCTTGTGGAACGGTGCAGGAAGAAGTGGGCCTGCGCGGAGCTAAAGTTGCAGCGGCGAAAGTTCAGCCAGATGTGGCTATAGTGCTCGAAGGACCACCCGCAGACGATGCGCTGGGCTTTCCAAAATGTGAGGCCCAAGGTCGACTCAGCGGCGGCGTGCAGATTCGCCTGCAGGACCCTACTGCTATCATGAACCCTCGTTTGGTAGAGCTCGTCGTCGAGACAGCCGAACAAGAAGGTATTCGCTACCAGCTCACGATGCGCAGTAGTGGTGGGACAGACGCTGGAAGCTTTCACCAAGCTAACGAGGGTATTCCTTCGATCGTTTTAGGTACACCAGCTAGGTATATCCATTCACACAACGGGATCATCGATATCAACGATTACTTAGAAATGGTGAAGTTGAGCAAGGCCTTGGTCCGCAGGCTCGACGCCGAAACCGTGGCTGGGCTGACTCAGTACCTATAATCAAAGCCAGAAGGTTTAAAACATATCGATTTACCTCGCTGGTAGATGTCGGCTGGACAGTGTGCTGGGAATATGTCAGCTATTTGCCGTGCTCGCAACATACGTACATGACCTCAACCCAGTGATTCTTGAAATCACTGACTCTATTAAGCTCCGTTGGTACGGATTTGCCTACCTGATGGCTTTCGTTGTCGGATATTTTTTACTTAAATGGTTAGCCGATAAAAAGCTCTGGGTTCTCCCAGGGAAGGTTGTTGGCGACTTCATTGCCTATGCCGCAGTTTTTGGTGTATTCCTTGGCGGGCGGATTGGAAATGTGTTGATCTATCAGCGTCAGGAATTGATGGATGATCCATTGATGATCTTTCGAGTATGGGAAGGTGGGATGGCGAGCCACGGTGGGATCTTGGGCTTGATGATCTTCACCTTTGTCTACGCAAGAATTAAGAAAGTTTCTTGGACTGGGCTGGGCGATGGTCTCTGCGTGGTCGCTCCTTTAGGGATTATGTTTGGCCGATTGGCAAACTTCATCAATGGCGAACTTTACGGCCGGGTAGATAAGAGTTACGCATGGGCAATGCAATTTCCCAATGCACTTTGGGATAAGAATACAGTAGAAGGGCTAAGTCCTAACTTAGCGCAAGCGGCTGCGGCTCGCGCGGATCAAGGTGGTGAGTACACTGAGTACTATAACAAGTTGATCAAAGGCGCGGATGATTATTTCGCAGGGTCAATGCCTGATGGATCTCCCGAGCTTGCTGAATATAACGAACTCTCATCTCACAAAATTGAAATGCTCAATAATGCAGTCCGAGAGAATCCTGATGTGAAGGAAGCTGTGGCCCATTTCCTAGAGCCACGCTATCCATCACAGCTTTTCCAGGCTGCTCTGGAAGGTTTTTCACTATTCCTGATTCTTTTCATCGTCCGTATGAAGTTTCCAAAGCTTGCCAATGGCGTGCTCACTGGCTTGTTCTTCATTTTTTACGCGATCTTCAGGATTTCGATGGAGAAGTTTCGCGAGCCAGAGATTGCGAACATCACCTTCCTCGGTAGTGAATGGACGATGGGCCAATTCCTTTCTTTGTTCATGATATTGATCGGCCTAGGCTTCATTGTGAAAGCAAAATTAGGAGTCAAGAAGGGCAGCTTGCTGCATTGCACTCAGCAGTAATAGTATAATAGACTAACGGAAATTAGCGTGAGGTTATTAAACCGCCCACCAATTCCAGACGGCAATCAGTAAATCAGCGTAGAGCTGACTGAAGGTCATTGATGATGTCGTCGATGTGCTCTATCCCGATTGAGAGCCGGACCATGCCAGGCGTGATGCCTGCTGCAAGCTGTTGTTCTTCGTTCATCTGAGAGTGGGTGGTTGATGATGGGTGAATGGAAAGTGACTTTGCATCACCGACATTGGCTAGGTGAGAGAAAAGTTCAAGGTCCTCGATGAATTTCTGGCCAGCTTCGCGGCCACCATTGATCTCAAAAATGACAACTGAGCCGCCCTTTCCCTTGAGGTATTTGAGATTTTTCTGATACTCAGGGTCATCTTCTAGCCCTGGAAAACGCACCCATTTTACATTGTTGTGCGATTGGAGGAACTTGGCGACAGCTAGAGCATTTTCGCAATGCCTGTCCATCCGGAGAGGTAGGGTTTCGATACCTTGGAGAATCATCCACGAGTTGTCTGGCGCAATACACGCGCCGAGGTTCCTAAGTGGGACGGTGCGCATGCGGAGGATGAAGGCGAGTGGCGCTAAAGGCTCGGGCAGGTCATGGCCCCAGCGCAGCCCGTGGTAGGAATCATCTGGTGTGTCATAGAGCGGGTGCTTACCGGAAGCCCAATTGAATTTCCCAGAGTCGATGACAATACCGCCGATCGATGTGCCGTGACCACCGAGCCACTTCGTGAGTGAGTGAATGACAATATCAGCGCCGTGTTCGAATGGTCGGCAGAGGTGTGGGGTGGTGAAAGTAGAGTCAGCAATCAGTGGGATACCCGCAGCGTGGGCGATATCGGCGACCGCCTGGATATCGGTAACCTCCGAGGCTGGATTAGAAATCGTTTCTATAAAGACTCCACGGGTCTTTTCATCTATCGCAGCAGCAATTTCTTCGGGGTTGTTAGGGTCGACAAAGCGAACTTCGATTCCGAGCGTTGGCAGGATGTTGTTAAACTGAGTATAGGTACCTCCGTAGAGGTTGTTGGCAGACACAATATTATCACCCGCTTGGGCAATGTTGATGATAGTGTAGAAAATCGCTGAGGTGCCGGATGCGAGAGCGAGTCCGCCCATCTCTGGAGCACCTTCTAGTAAGGCCACTCTTTTTTCTAAAACTTCAGTAGTAGGGTTCTGCAGACGAGTGTAGATATAGCCGAGCTCCTTGAGAGCAAAGAGATTGGTGGCGTGCTCAGCAGAATCGAAAACATAAGAGGCTGTGCGGTAGAGAGGCACAGCACGGGCATTAGTTGTTGGATCAGGTTGTTGACCGCCATGGAGACAAAGTGTTTCTAATTTCATGAGACACTGGATAGCCTATAACTCACATTCCGTCATTCTAAAAATCACGATGCCGGCGGTCATACCCACCAAGGCCGTCGCTAGGGAGCGAAGTTCGATAATAACATCGAGCAAGGTGAAGACCGCGATCGGTGATGGAAAGATCGACGAGCACAAACGTGAGGATGAGCGCAGAGGGAAAAGACCGCCGAGTGGCGGAGGTCGGGCACCGCGGGATTAGGAATGTTCCGACTTAGGATTTGGCTCTACTGGCTACCAATTATGTGTTCCCGGGAGATTTCTATTTGCAGCGCAACAAATCTTGCATAAATTCTTATTTATGAAACTGAAATCCATTCTTAACTCACTGTTCTCAATACTTTTTACCGGTTTTGCTTCAGCTGCGCCATTGGTTGTTGGGGCTGACGTTCCTAGTCTGACGGCTAAAGACCAAGACGGTAAAGAAGTCGACCTAGCTGCGAAGTTTGCCAGCGGGCTAACTCTTGTGTACTTTTACCCAAAAGCAGACACGCCTGGTTGCACAAAGCAGGCCTGTAACCTGCGAGACGCATTTGAAGATGTCAAAGCTGCTGGGATCGAGGTGATCGGGGTGTCTGGTGACAAGCCAGCCCAACAAAAAGCTTTCGCAACAAAATACAAACTGCCATTCATGCTTATTGCCGATACTGACACGAAAGTGATGCAGGCATTTGGCGTGGCTGCCATAGCTGGTAGATTTGCCGCCCGACAGAGCTTTTTGGTCAAAGAGGGTAAAATAATCTGGGTCGATCTCAAAGCCACTCCAGCATCACAATCTCAGGATGCCATAGCTGCTGCTAAAGCGGCAAAGTGAAGACTGGTAGAGTTCTGTAATTAGTTTGGGTGATGACTGGAGGTTTATGGGTTTTGCTGCCAGCTGTGGTGGCTTTGGTCACAATAGTGTGGACGCGCAAAGCCGCAGCTTCTCTGTTTGCAGCAGTGGCAGTCGGAGTATTGATGCTGCAGGGCGGAGATCCTATAGCTGCGTCAAAAGCGCTGTTCGTAGACTATCTCTTTCCAGCTCTCTCGGGACCTTGGCATATGGGGCCGATTGTTTTCACCCTAGTGCTTGGAAGTTTTGCTCACGTGTTAGAGCGCTCTTGTGGTTTTAGTGTGATGCTAGGATCTTGGTTGAATAAACCTGATGGAAATATCCAGCGGCGTGGATTATTGAGC
>JBLHPP010000173.1:0-5595 GCA_047624385.1 Crocinitomicaceae bacterium | reverse complement strand
TCTGTTGGTGCATAGCAAAACTTACTGGACCTAGTGCCTGTTTTATCCACGGCTTCTTAGCGAGACCCACACCATGTTCGCCGGTGATCGCACCATCATGCTCTAAAACCCAAGTGAAAAGCTTATCAACTGCTGCATCGGCACGCTTCTTTATTACTGGATCTGAGTAGTCCTCAACCATCAAGTTTGTATGGATATTACCATCACCTGCATGGCCAAAACATGCCACAGGAATGCCCGTTTCTTTTTGTAGCTGGCGGGCAAAATTGACTAACTCTACCAGCTTACTCCGAGGCACCACTATGTCTTCATTCAGCTTAGTTAAACCAGTGTGTTTGAGTGAATACGAAAAATCTCTTCTAAGCTGCCAAATTTCCTCACAAGCCACCTCGTCAGCAGCTTCATTGATACGGATTGCCCCCAACTCGTTCAAGAGCTTGGTGAGGCCTTCTAGCTCGTTTTTGACGGAACTCACGCCACCATCGATCTCAACCATCAAATAAGCATCGCCAGCAGGCAGGCTATCTTTCCCTAAATAATCTCTAGCAGCAGCCAGGGTGAAGGCATCAGTGATCTCCAAAGCACTCGGTAAAATACCAGAATCCAGAATCGCCTGGACAGCTGCAGCCGCAGCAGTGAAATCCACAAAGGAAGCACCTAGCATACCACGCGTTTCAGGGTGGGGGATGATCCTCACAGTCGCCTCAGTGACGACACCTAGCATACCCTCTGAACCACACATCAATGTCGTAAGATCGAAGCCCGTTTTATTTTTATGACAACGGCCACCGACACGCATGATCTCACCAGTTGCAGTCACCACCTCGAGACCTAACACATATTGTTTGGTCACCCCATATTTAAGACAGCGCGGGCCACCGGCATTAGTCGCTATATTACCACCGATCGAACATTCTTTGAGCGAGGCGGGGTCTGGTGGATAATACCAACCTTTAGTTCTCGCGGCTTCTTGTAAATGCCCAGTGATCACTCCTGGTTGGACCACTGCGACACCATCGGCTGTGTTCACTTCTAAAATCTGATTCATTTGCGCCACAGATAGGGCTATACCGCCGTTCACTGGAACGCAGCCACCAACATAGCCGACACCGGCTCCACGTGTGTATACGGGCACCTCGTGCTCGTTTGCGTAGCACATCACTGTAGCTACCTGCGCAGTAGTTTGGGCAAACACGACAACCTCAGGATCTGCGGCCGCATACCACTTATCGATGCGATGTATTTCGAGGTCACTTTGAGAAATGGAAACATATTGACTCGGCAGGAGCTGGGATAAATCTTGGTAAATTTTACTCACACGCGCAGCATAAGCATTCTTTGGCCAAAGTCAAAAACCACTCACGCCTACTGAGCACAAACCTGAATGGCCTGATTGAGAAATCTCTTCACCTAGATGTTTTTTTAGAATCCGTCCTCTTTCACTGCTGTTTTTGCAGGAGATTTACGCGAGCTACGAGGCTTAATAGCAATCGCGTATTGATCGAACTTGGCAGTCGAATTACTAAGGTTCATGAGGTATTCTAGCACCACATTCGCTGGTACCTGCTTCATATTCAGCGTCACAGGCTTATCCTTTAGGGTATTGCTGCTATCATGAATAACAAAGTTAGGGATCACTTTATCCTTACTCGTTTCTTCGACTAGTTTACTAAAGGTCCTTAGAGCATCGCTTAATGGCATCGCATCGAAATCTACCATTGGTAAAATAACCGCCGCTAGTTGCCTCTGACGGGCTTTGATTTTAAATGTATTGCCACTACCCTTTAACTTCAGTGAGAGAGCATAGGCGGGACCATGGTTACGATCTATGGCAAAAACATTACGGAGTGCTGACTTCGATCCCTGGAGGTCTCCATCTCTGTAAGCTTGTTCTGCTTGTTTGTAGAAAGCTTCGGCTTTGAGTACTTGGGTTTGGCGAGCTTTAGAAATTGAGTCTTGGGCAATCAGCGTGGAGCACGACAACGCCAAGACCATCGTGACTGCGGTCGTGGATAGTTTCATAACAATTTTTTGGGGTTAGGTGAGGTTGCTAGCCAACGCTATTGGCCAGTGTCGTTAACACTAGCAGAAAGCTACTCTCGCTAAAACAGAAAAGGTGATTAGTTTTTATCTTCCTCACAACTCATCGAAGCTCGTTCAACGCTCTACTTGTTCACACGGTATATTATAATCTTTTTTATAGGGAACAAATACTCTTCTTCTTAAGCGTGTGAATAACTCTAAAATGTAGCCGTTATTCAATACCACGTATGACAAAAGATGGTAAGAACACACTGTGAATAACTTTTGAGTGGTATGAATAGGTTTGTATTTAACCCAATGAAACACATAAAAGATATTCACAGTTATTACCAATTCACAGGTTGCTCACAACAACATTGAGAGTTACACACACTTATTCACATGGATAATGAGAGCAAAAACACCCCAAATCTAGCAGTATCTATTAGCCCAAATATAACATCAAATTTGGATGATAAATGGATGTTACGCGCACTTGAAGAAGGCTGGAAAGGGAGAGGACTCACGAGCCCGAATCCTACCGTAGGAGCCATCGTTGTGAAAGACCAAATTGAGCTCGGGGCAGGATACCATCATCGGGCTGGTTTGCCGCACGCCGAGCGTGAAGCAATAGCTGATGTGGTGGCAAAACATGGTGCTAAGGTACTCCAGGGAGCGACCATTTATGTGACCCTGGAACCGTGTTCAACTGCTGGGAGAACTCCGGCATGCACCTCAGGAATTTTAGAAAATAAGATAGGAAGAGTAGTCTACGGCGCTGTGGATCCTAGCCCTGATCACGCAGGTGCTGCAGATAGACTTCTACGCGAGCAGGGGGTGGAGGTGACTACCGGAGTGTTACACGAAGAGTGTGCGAAACTCCTTCGTCCTTTTGCCAAGCGCGTCACCAGCGGGCTGCCGTGGGTGATAGCAAAGACAGCCATGAGCCTAGATGGTCGTATCACCAGACCGCCGAGCGAGGGCCAGTGGCTCACCAATCCAGAATCACGAGAGATAGTCCATCAGTTGCGAGCTCAGGTCGATGCTATCATTGTTGGTGGTAAAACAGTCCGTCGAGACAACCCTAGGTTGACGCTCCGTAGTGAGAAAAGTGCTGCGGGAAAAGAACAACCGTGGCGGGTAGTTCTCACCCATTCCAGCCGTGAGTCACTGCCACAAGACTTCCATTTGTTCACCGATGAGTTTAAGAAAAGAACGCTAATTTATGAGGATCAACCGCTTGTGGATGTGTTGCGGGATCTGGCTGAGAAAGGCTGTAATAGCGTGTTGCTAGAATGCGGAGGACAACTCATGCGCCAGTTTGCTGAAGCCGAGCTCATCGATGAATACCAACTCTTCTACGCACCCATAATTACTGGAGGAGAGGACTTCGGATTTGGCCTAGGTGGCCACTTTAAAAGCAGCCTAAGACTGAAAGAAGTCCAATCCACCTCAATCGGCCAAGACACGCTCATTAGCGGCGTGGTGGATAGAAGTGAGAAGTGTGGAGTGACTGGAACGATGGAATGATGAGTGTGGATTACTCAGATGAAGGCCACCTTGGTCGAGTTACGTAGCGTGACCGTCTCGGTCACTCAAAATCGATCGCCTAAGGCCAAATTCCCTGTCTGTTGAGTAACCCAGAATACACCAGCGAGATACGGCCCCAGCGGGGAGTGTGAAGAGTGAAATTTTAAGTGTGCACTGATCGATTTTGCAACGGTCCAGATATCCGAAAATCTCGTGGTAGAAATAATATCAGAGTACCGATCTTCACCGTGCTAGCTCTGAAAAACTTCTCTACTTCTTCTCCTTATCAGCCACAAATTTAAGCACGATTCCATTGATGCAGAAGCGCTTGTCTGTTGGTGTGCTGAAACCTTCGCCTTTGAACACGTGACCTAGGTGGGCATCGCATTTCGCGCAGTTGACCTCGGTGCGTAATGATCCAGCAGAATAGTCATCCTTGGTTGTCACATTCTTAGCTTTCGATGGGTCGTAAAATGACGGCCAACCACAGCGTGAATCAAACTTTTCATTCGAGCTAAACAGCTCGGCATTACATCCGACGCAGAAATACGTCCCAGCTCCCTGGGCTTTAAATTGTAAGTAGACTTCGCCATTGGCAGCCTCGGTTCCAGATTTTCTGGCGACTCGGTATTGCTCAGCAGTGAGTTGAGCTTTCCATTCGGCATCAGTCTTTTCCACCTTCTCAGTGGGTTGCGTCGGTTTTTCGTTGCTGGTTTCCATCGGTTTCGATTTTTTTGGTTCAGATTGGCAGACGACAATGGACATAGCCATTGCAGCAAGGGTGGTGAGTAGTTTTATAGTCATGAAAGTAGAATGTTTGTGCTTAGATATTTATTCCTTGAACCCAAAGGCCTAAAGTACATCGATTTTTCTATGGTGCACCTTATATCTGGTATCTTATTTTGTAATAATGTAGCAGGGCACTTGGCTTTGTCCAGAGAACCAGCAGCGCCGCGGTGCTACAATTGGGAATTAGGAATTAGGAATTGAGAATTGAGAATTGAGAATTGAGAATTGAGAATTGAGAATTTCGTGGCAGAGGAGTGCTCAGAATATAGGCAGCACTTTGCTGGCATCTTCTAATTCGTTCAATCCGCGCCACTCGTGGTTCCTCCCACGCTAAAGCTAGGCCGGATAAAAGAGTTGTTTCATCTAGCTGGCCTTTTAGCCTCTTTCGTCTTTTTCGCGGTAAAAATAGCTTCACCTTCACGGTCTTGATTCGTGGGATTGGTGAGATGCTTGGTAGAAACTAAGCGCCATTGGGTTCCAGTGATTACCACATTAGGATAAATCAAATCGATCTAGGTTCATCACTTTTGTCCAGGCTGCGGCAAAGTCATCGACAAATTTCTGTTTGGCATCATCTGTCGCATAGACTTCAGCTATGGCACGGAGTTCGCTGTTTGAGCCGAAGACCAGATCGAAACGTGTGGCTTTCCATTTTACTTCATTAGTCCCTCTGTCACGTCCTTCAAAAAGTAATTGGCTTTCATCTACTGATTTCCACGCTGTCTGCATATCGAGCAAGTTTCTAAAGAAGTCGTTACTCAGTGTCTGTGGTTTATCAGTCAGCACTCCAAGTTGCGATCCTCGGTAATTGGTGCCGAGAGCTCGCATCCCGCCAACCAAGACCGTGAGTTCAGGTGGAGTGAGAGTAAGCAACTGTGCTTTGTCGATCAGCATCTCTTCAGGTGAAACTACAAATTTTGCGCGTTGATAATTGGTAAATCCGTCTGCGTCTGGCTCTAGTTCATCAAAAGAATCGACGTCTGTTTGCTCTGCCGTGGCATCCATTCTCCCTGCTGAGAATATCATATTTATCGAGGAGCCAGCATCTTGAGCCGCTTTCTCTACTCCCACATTTCCAGCTATCACAATAAGGTCGGCTAATGATACTTTCTTGCCATCATCTTGCGCATTGTTAAAACCACTTTGAATAGCCGTCAGCTTTCCTAACACTGACTGGAGTTGTTCAGGTTGATTAACATCCCAGTCTTTCTGCGGGCTCAGTTGGACCCGCGCTCCGTTGGCACCACCACGCAT
>JBLHPP010000172.1:0-5605 GCA_047624385.1 Crocinitomicaceae bacterium | reverse complement strand
TCAAATAGCAAGGATCATCCACCGCTCCTGTGGAGTCAGCAATTTTGACTACCTTTTTATCCGATTAAGACATGCAACCATCATGCGTAGCGCGTGAAGAGCCATAATAATAAAGACCGCTAGAGTGTGAACTCTAGCGGCCATGTTATGATTAGCATTTCCCTAATGCTTGAGAGATAGAAATTTACTGACTTGCGTTAGATTTCATAGATGCGTTGGCAACGGGTGTTGGTACGAATCCGATTTTTTCTACAATAGCGTTCGCAGCGTCTGTTGTTGTAGCGTACTTGAGAAAGGCTGCTACTTCAGATGTTGGCTCTCCTACTGTGTAGTAGTAGAGCTTACGAGCGAGTGGGTATTGTGAAACCTTAGATGGCTTAGCTGAAACATTATCGACTTTGACGGTCTTGTAGTTATTGCCATCAGCGTAAGCGAGTCCGACGTAGCCGATGCCGTTGGCATTCTTAGCTACTTCAGTACAGATAGGCTGGTTGCCTTCCATCTTCTGGCTGTTTGATGCGTAGTCTTTTTTGGACATAGCGAGCTTAGCGAAGCTTTTGTAGGTGCCGGATGATGTGTTGCGGGTGTAGAGTGAGATCTTACCCGCTTTGCCGCCAACTTCTGACCAGTCAGTGATGGAACCAGTGAAGATACCCTCGATCTGTACGAGGCTGAGCTTTTTGACTGGGTTCTTCTCGTTGACGATTACTGCGATCATGTCCCAAGCCGCAACGTGCTCGACAAGCTTTTTGCCTGATGCGTTGAACTTGTCGACTTCGGATTGCTTCACCTTGCGTGAAGACATCCCGATGTCAGCTGTGCCAGCGAGGAGGTTTGAAAACGCGTGGGATGATCCTTGAGCTAGAATCTCGATATCGACTCCGCTGTGAGTTTTGAGGTAGTCTGCTTTGAGCTGAGGAACAAGCTTAGCGCCGAGTGTGTCGGACCCTTTGATTGTGACCTTTGTTGTGCCAAATGCTGTGGTAACTATTGCTGCTCCAGTTGCGATTGCGATTGCTATGCCTTTGATTTTCATATTCTTATGTTTAGTTGTGAAGTGAGTCTTCTTGTTTGAAGACGATGTGACTTCACAACATGGCAAGCGATTCTTCAAATTATCTATGGCGACAAAAACGACACACAGTATTTAGGGCTCATAAAACAGGGGCAGACCCGAATGGCACGGACTCTGTAATGTTATAAGCGCAGCAATGTTGAATTCACCTTTTGGACGGATGGCCAAGCTGGGGCTTGGCGCTCCCGGGCTCAGGCGCTGGGCACGATGATGGTGAAGCTGGTTTTTATACCTGGCTTCGATGTCGCCTCAATGGTGCCATCGTGCGCCTCGACTGCGCGTTTGACGATGGATAGACCCAGCCCTGTGCCTTTGATGTCGGACTGGGTGTGGTGTTTATCGACGCGGTAGAAGCGCTTGAAAATGAAGGGGAGATGGGCGGATGGAATTCCGATGCCGTTGTCGCTGATAACGATTTGCAGCTTGTCGTTAGTGAGCTTTGAGATGCTGAACGTGAGTTCCAGCTCACGGTTCGAGTTTTGTTTGATGGCATTTTCTAGCAAGTTGAACATCACTTGAGTCCAATAGAATCGATCGCCATTAAGCAGGGTTTCTTCGCTAGGAAATTGTAAAATCAGCTTTGTTCCGGAGCTTGAGATGATTTGATCGAGACGCTCTATTACGTCATTGGCGCATTCTATAATATCGAACGGTTCGAGGTTGAGCGCTGTGTTTTCGCCTGATTCTAGTCTAGAAACGACCAGCATATCATCGACGAGCCTAGAGAGGCGATTACCGTGTTTACGCATGGTGGTGAGCATGCGCCGTGAGATGGCGGGTTCTTCTAAGATGTCATCATCGATGAGGTTTTCAAGATAGCCATTGATGATGGCCAATGGTGTACGAAGTTCATGCGATGCGTTGGCGACGAAGTCGGTACGGATTTGATCAGCCCTGTGCTCGGTGCTGACGTCCCGGAGTACGATGCAGAAGAGGGGAGCGCGGTTGAGGTTAGGTAGTGGGGTTAGGTGGATTACCCATGCAGTCTCACCTTCAGAAGATTTACCTCCTAGCGTGTGAGAGCTGGCGGGGAGGATGAGCCGCTCTTGGGCTGGTTTGGCTGCTGCAATCAATGATTGGATAAGCTCGCTCACAGTGGGGTGTAGCAGGACATCTGGTAAACTTCTTCCAATGAGGTCTTGGTCCCGGAAAATCTCCCGAGCTCGAGTATTGAAGCGGCTGATTTCAAGCTCTGTGTTGACGATGAAAAAGGCATCGCTGATCGCATCGAGCGAGACTTGGCTATCGGTGAGGGTTTGCTCTAGTTTGCTGTTGGTGGTATCGCGTAGTTTCCTAACAGATTTTATTTGCCCAGCTAAATTGGCACGTATAGTCTTAAGCTTATAAGCTAGTACACCTACGGCAATGATCAGGGCGATAGTGAGCGAATCTGGCATCGAATCGAGACTACAATACGTCTGACGGCTTGTCGACGATACGGTATCCAACCCCACGGACGGTCTCGAGGTAGTTCGCGTACGGCTCTAGTTTTTTACGTAAACGCTTCATGTGGGTATCTAGAGTACGTGAGTAAACCTCGTCGCTATATCCCCAGACTTCTTTGAGTAGGGTGCTTCGGTCTTGCGGTGCATTGACGCGCTCGCACAGGAAGATCATGAGCTTGAACTCGGTGGATGTGAGATCTTCTAACTCACCATTGAGGTAGAAACTGAGAGTGTTCTTGTCGAACTTGAAGGGCCCTAGCTCTAGGACTGCTCCACTACTTTTTATGGTAGTGCGTTTGAGGATTGACTGGGTGCGGAGTACGAGCTCTTTTGGGCTGAAAGGCTTGGTGATGTAATCGTCAGCACCGGTTTCTAGGCCAGTGATGCGGTCTTCAGTTTGGGCCTTTGCTGTGAGCATGATCACGGGGATACTACGTGTGCGTGGGTCGCGCTTGAGTTCCTTGTTCACATTGATGCCGTCCATACCGGGGAGCATGATGTCGAGGATGATCAGGTCGGGCTCGATGCTGATTGCTTTGTTCAGTCCCTCCAGGCCATCGTGTGCAACGACTGTGTCAAAATGGTTACGCTGAAGATTGAAGGAGATCAGGTCGGCAATGTCTACTTCGTCTTCGATTATTAGAATTCTTTGCATAGTGAGTCTTTCTTAAAATAAAAAGCCGAGACTACTATGAAGGTCGGATCGGCTTTTGTCGAAGTCACGTCAGTGACAGTGTTGTCACTGAGTGCTCTAGCTCACCTCAGCAGAGGTTTGTACCACGTGCATGAGGTGGTTAGCTATCACATTCAACTGGTTGTTTGTATCGATGTTGAGCATCTCTACCTTAACATTGCCTTCTGCCATACGGCCCATTGCAGCTTTGTTGGAGCTCTTTGTGAGTGATTTGATCTTCTCGCGGAAGTCTTCAGCTTTCTGAGTCTCAGCTGGGCTGATCTGGCCAAGAATGCGGTCTTCACAGAACGTGAGGAACTCGGATATGAGTACAGCAAGCTCGCGGATTGTGAGCAATTGTTGCTCGCTGAACTGGCGTCCTTTGTTGTATCTACGCTCAGCGATCTTGATGAGGCGGTAGATAGCATCTGAGCATTCCTCTAGCTCAGCAGTCATACGAAGAAGACCAGTGATGCGCTCGGATAGATGTGGAGACACTTCTTTTGAGGTACAACGCACGAGGTACTCGGTGATGTCGTGCATCATAAGATCTGCTTCATCTTCCATCGCCTTCAGGCTTTTGACCTGCTCAGACATGTCGATCTCAGGGTGGTCGAAGACTTCGCTGTAGCCGGCAAACATCTTGGTACAATGGCGACTGAGGTTTCCGACAGCTTGCTCTGCTTCCACGATGTTGAGTTCGCCGAGATCGACGAGTGACTGAGAAATGTACTTTATACGTAATGGCTCAGATGTGGTGTCGTCGTCTTTATCCTTGACCATTTTCTGGACAATGTTGGCGATCTGAGGGACGAACCATATGAGCACACCTATGTTGATTAAGTTGAAAAGGGTGTGGAAAACAGCGGTTGAAAATGCAATTTTTGAACCTTCCCCTGCAGTCTTATATTTAGACTCGATGATGTCCTTCAGGTTTTCAGGGAGAATATCTGTAAGGTTCCAAGCGAAATTGGTGAAATGATCAAAGATGATGAGCATCCAAACGACACCAATGACGTTGAAGAGGAGGTGAGCTCTGGCCGCTCGTTTCGCCGCGACACTGGCTCCAATAGAAGCCAGCCAAGCAGTGACAGTAGTGCCAATATTTTCTCCGAGAACGATGGCGGCGGAATTTTTGAAGGCGTCCTGACCTTCTCCCAAGTATCCACCGACTGCCAAGACTATAGTGATTGCCATGGCGGCAGAGGAACTTTGTACGATGAGTGTGAGTAAGACACCAGCAAGCATGAATAGAACTGTAGAAAGCATTCCAGTGTCTTGGATCCAGAGGATGATATTTCTGAAGGTTTCCATCGTTTCTAGATCACCTGCTTTGGCGGCAGACTTTAGATCTGGGACGGCGTGCTTTAGTTCACCAAGGCCGAAGAATAGAAGACCAAAACCAATGAACACCTCGCCCATTGATTTCCATTTTCCTTTACCTGCAAAAAAGAGAGGGAGACCACAACCGATGATTGGTAATGCCCAAGAGGCCAAGCTTACTTTACCTCCGACAATAGCTACGATCCATGCCGTCACCGTGGTTCCTAGGTTGGCACCCATGATGACACCGATGGATTCGACCAGAGTGAGCAAACCAACATTTACAAAACTAACAACGAGTACTGTGGTGGCTGATGAAGATTGCACTAATCCAGTGGTGAAAAGTCCAGTCAGCATCGCACTGAAGCGATTCTTTGTCATCGTGGCTAATGCTCTGCGCATGCCGTTTCCAGCGACTTTTTGGATGCCCTCAGACATTACTTTCATGCCGTAGAGGAAGATGCCTAATGCGCCGAGGATCGTAAGGATAGTTACCATAAATATATAAGATGTGTCTGGGCTGTCACAATTGTGACTCCCGTTGGTGTGAAGACTCAGTTAGCAACTGTCAAGGTGGAAGGGTGGATAGAGAAATTATTCTTAGTGAGTATGGGAGATTTTCTCGACGTGAGGAAAAGGAGCTCTGTTAGGATGGCTGAAGCTTTTATGCTTATTTTGCTTCATCGCGCTAGCTATCCGTTCCATCTATAAAAATGCTAGCTACTTGCTACTTGATAAATCACACCTCAAGAAGTCTAGATCTTTCATTGCCTCGATTGACGACCAAGCCCCTTAAGTAAGAGCCATTGCACTCTGTGTGGCATTAGCTTTTCTCAAGGTAATAGATCATATAGGTCCCGCGGCTGAGTGCGACCGCCGAGACTTTTGTCGAGCCTTTGTGAGTGGAGCTACGAATGGTGAATTCATCAGTCACTGAGTCGTAATGGCTTACCACTAGACTATGGCGAGTATAGCTCGCCGAGAAATACTGAGCTTGGCTACTGAGCTCGGTAAAGTTGGTGACATCGACTGCTACCGGGTGTTGAGTGACTTGGGAAATGATCAACGACTTCGCCTGGGGAGTAGTCT